>JABJPQ010000227.1 GCA_018663815.1 Halobacteriovoraceae bacterium
ATAAAAAATAAAAGTAAATACCAAAATTTTTGAATCATGTAAAAGCTAAGTCCAAAAGCCCGTAGCATAAAAAAATCTAGCGCTTTCGTCTCTAATACAAAAACAATAAAGCCCACAACATTTAATACTGCGACGATAACAATCAACTGCAAAACGATACTAATAGAAAGTTTTTCAATTTTCACAGCATCGAGTAAAACCTCAAACTCACTCCAGTAGGGTCGAAACACAAAACGATCACTAAACTCTGAGTTTAAGTTTTTTATAACTTGATTAATATTGGAAAAATCTTGAATTTTTATAAAACCAAGATTTGAAATATCGGTTTTGTATCCTAGGATTTTGCTTAACGTTGTTTTATCTATATAAATAAAACGTAAATCCTTTTCATAAACACCGTGGCGAACAATTCCCTCAACGAAAAACTCTTTCAGCGTTGCAGAGCCCTGATCCTTTGCACTCCCAGAGGCAAAAGCGACAACGACAGAATCTCCAATTTTTAAGTTGTATAACTTTTGGAATTGTTTACCAATGATTATCCCATTATCAAGTGTAGAAACATCTAAACCTGTGACAATTGAAAAACTCTTTTTTTCTATTCCCTTAAGCAAAACTCCCTTGCTCTCTTCATTAACCAGAGCAAATGCTTCAATTTGTAATAGAAATGAGCTTGCAAGAAGATTCTCTTTAATAAAACTTTTTTTTGTTTTATTATCAACCAGAAAAAAATCATCGTGCCCACTAATTTTAATATCCCCATTTGAGTGAGAAAGTGCTTTTTTCAAAGTGAAATCAAAGCCATCCATAAGACCAATTGTACAAAGGATAACAGCAACAGAAAAAGAACAACTTGCAATTGTTCCAGCAAGAAAGCGAAATGCAGAACGATTATCAAAAATAACTTTAAAAAGCGAAAAAATGGGCAGTTTACTCATTAATCTTTATGTTCTTCAAAAAAGGTTTCATGTTTTAATAGAGGAAATAATATAACGTCTCTAATGGTTGAGCTATTAGTTAAAACCATAACCAGACGATCAATCCCAATTCCTTCACCAGCAGTTGGGGGCATACCATATTCCAGAGCACGAACATAATCATAATCAGGGTCACAGGCTTCATCATCTCCCCCCTGCTTTAGCATAGCTTGATCAGCAAAACGCCCAAGTTGATCACTCGGATCATTTAACTCATTAAAGCCATTGGCCATCTCCCACCCATTAATAAAGAGCTCAAAGCGATCAACAATGTCAGGGTTCTGTTCATTTCGTCTAGACAGAGGTGACACCTCTGTTGGGTATTCAGTAATAAAGGTTGGTTGGATAAGTTTGTCTTCTACAAATTCTTCAAAACAAAGCACCATTAATTTTGCGGCACTAAATTTTCCTAAATCAGATTTTTTAACTTCCAAGTCATCTTTAGATGATAATAATGCAATCATTTTATCTTTATTTGTAAGGTCATCAGCAGTTAAATTAGTATATTCAATTACGGATTGAGCCATAGGAAGTCTTCTGAATTTTTGGCCAAAATCAATTTCATGTTCCCCCCAAGTAATTATGTTCGTTCCCATGACATCTTTAGCTAAACCATGCATCAACTTTTCAGTCAAATCCATTAAATCTTCATAAGTGGCCCATGCTTGGTAAAATTCAACCGAGGTAAACTCAGGATTATGCTTAAGCGATAGACCTTCGTTTCTAAAACAGCGATTCATTTCAAAAACTTTATCCATGCCACCAACAACAAGTCTTTTTAAGTGCAGCTCTGGTGCTATCCGCATATGAAGCTGCATATCGAGTGCATTATGATGAGTAAGAAATGGTTTAGCAGCTGCTCCACCGGCAATTGTATGCATCATAGGAGTTTCAACTTCTAACCAATCATCTTGATAGAAAAACTCTCTAATATACCGAACGATTTGTGATCTTTTTTTAAGTTTATCTCTCGACTCAGGTGACATAATCATATCCACATAACGCATGCGATATTTTAACTCTTGATCTGTTAAGCCATGAAATTTTTCAGGCAAAGGCCGAATTGATTTTGTGACGAGTTTAAAATCATGAACCTCGAGAGATAATTCACCTTTATTCGTTTTAAACATCTTACCTTTGGCCCATACAATATCACCGTAGTCACAAAGTTTATAATCTGCAAAACCCTCTGCAGTTGTAATAGCTTTTTTAACATAAAATTGAAAACGAGTTGATCCGTCATCAACTTGAATAAAGGCTGCCTTTCCAAAATCTCTAACCAGCATGGCTCGACCAACAAGTTCAAAAAACTCAGTGTCTCCAATTTCTTCTTTCGCTAAATGGTCGAACTTTTGAACTAATTCTTTAGCTGTAATTGTCGGCTTTAAACCATGCTTATATGGATGAGACTTTGCTTCTTCCAGTTTTTGTCTTTTTTCAAGACGAACATTCATCTGTTCACTAAATTTATCTTCCCATTGTGAAATGTACTTTTGTCTCATGTTAAATATCCTTAATAATGAATTTTAAGAGTAACTTATATAACTTTTAGATTGAAAGTTCCAGTGAAGTGATCTTCACATTGCGTTAAACTTTGATTTATTTTTCCCGAAAACGATCTATTGTTTTGGCCCCGATGAGGTCTCCCAGGACGTTAATCATCGTAATTGGATAGTCCCAAAACCGGTCAATCAATAAATAAATTCCAATATATTCCAAAGGAATTCCCACCATTTCCATCACTGCTCCAAACATCATCAGTCCACCGCCAGGGATGCCAGCCGTTCCAGCTGATGAAGTCATGACAAAAAAGAAAACAAGTGTTTGTTGTACAATGCTTAAGTGCATCCCACTAAACTCACCTAAAAAAATCAAAACAAGGGCTTGATAAAGAGCCGAACCATCCATATTTAGGGTTGCTCCCAAGGGCAGGACAAAGCCCGATGTTTTTGCACTCACTTTTTCATCAATTAATACTTGAGTGGAGACGGGTAATGTTGCTGAGCTTGATGCCGTAGTAAGAGCGACAACGAGGGCTTTTTTAGCTCTGAACATAAACTTATAAGGGTGAAAAGATCCAATAAAAAAAGCAATCATTGGCAACGTGATTAAACCATGAATGATAATAGCGACCGATATCCCAACAAATAAAGGCCCTAAGCCATAGAATATTTTTAATTCTGTTTTAGCAATGATCGCTGCTAAAAGAGAAAAGACACCAAGTGGTGCTATTTTAACCACCCACTCAATAACAACCATCATCAGCTCTTGAATAGCCTGGGAAAAATTAATTAATACCGATCTTTTTTCGCTGGAAATACTTAAAGAAGCCAATCCCATAAAAACAGTAAAGACAACAATTTGAACAATATTTCCTTCGGTAAGAGCTTTAAAGAAATTTCCCGAAAAAAAGCTAGTGACAACAGATCCAAAAGAGATAGCCGAAAGTTTTGAGGGATCATAACTGGCGAGTTTATCAAACTGTAAACCAACACTAAAGGAAAAGGTATTCGCAATCACAAGACCAGTAAGAGCAGCGAATGCACTTGTTAAAAGGTAATACAAAATCGTTCTCGAACCGAGTTTTTTTAATTGTGATTTATCTAATTTTGCAATTGATAAAAAAATCGATGTTACCACCAATGGAATGATCATCATCTTTAAGAGAAGTAAAAAAATCTTACCTATGAATTCTAGGTTTAATGCTAGCTCAGGAAGATACAACCCAACAAGAACTCCAGCAATGGCCAATAAAAGAGCAACCATTTCAAACTTAAATAATTTAATCATTCAATGCTCGCCACTGTAAAAAACTTTTCATAAAATCATTTAAATCACCATCTAGAACCTTATCTGCATTACCAGACTCAAAATTAGTACGATGATCTTTTACCATTTTATAAGGATGTAAAACATAAGAGCGAATCTGTGATCCCCACCCAATTTCTTTTTTATTGGCTTCTTCAATTGAAGCAAGTGCGCGTTTTTCGGCCATTGCTTTTTCGTATAAACGAGACCTTAAAACCTTAAAAGCCGTCTCTTTATTTTGTAATTGAGAACGCTCATTTTGGCAGGTCACGACAATGCCAGAAGGGTTATGGGTAATTCTTACAGCCGAGTCGGTTGTATTAACGGACTGTCCCCCAGCTCCACCTGAACGGTAGACATCAATTCTAATATCTTTATCTTGAATTTCAATCTCAATTGTATCATCTACTTCGGGGGAAACATAAACTGATGCAAATGATGTATGTCTTCTGCCATTCGAATCGAATGGTGAAATTCTAACTAAGCGATGAATACCAGACTCTGACTTTAGGTTACCATAAGCATAGTCACCACTAATCATGAAGGTCACTGACTTAATTCCAGCTGTGTCCCCTACTTGGTGGTCCATGACACTAACTTTGTAGGCATTTTGTTCGGCCCAACGAGTAAGCATCCTGTGCAACATACTGGCCCAGTCACACGACTCAGTCCCACCGGCTCCCGCATTAATAGAGATAATTGCATTATTAGGATCTGTTTCTTCTGAGAGCAAGGATTGCTGCTCAAGATCACCTAAAGACGATTTTAAATCATCAAATAAAGATAAGGCTTCAATTGCGCTTTCTTCGTCTCCATCATCAACAAATTCACAAAGAGCCTCAAAGTCATCAACCATGGTGGCTACATTTTGGTATTTATTGACAGCTTGCGAAAGCAGAGACTTTTCTTTTTGAATGGTCGCTGCATTTTTAGCATCTTCCCAAAACCCTTCTAAGGCTTCAAGTTCAGAGATTTCTTGTAGACGTTCTCTTTTATAATCAACGTCAAAGTGACCTCCGAATATGCTCCAAAATTGACTTTAGTCCTGTTATCTCTGTTCTATGATCATTTAATTTTAATGTATCTGCAGCTGACATTACTTCTCCCATTTTATCTTTTGTCCCAGTGTAGTACCTAAATAGTTCATTTTACAGACTTAGTGCATAATTAAATGAAGTAAATTCTCTCACCAAAGACTCGCTAACGATAATGGCCAAATAGCTTTTATGAAGCTATAAGATCCCATGACTGAAATGCCTAAAGAGAAGAAGAAAAAGAGCAATAACGATGACTTAGCTTTTAAAGCTGAGTTTAAGTACTCCTCATCCAAAAACCCCTACAATGATCGCTTGCAGGTTTTTGATCAATTTGTTTTACAAGATGAGCAAGGTGAGAGCCATCAGGGTAAATGGAGCCAAGAAGTTTTTAATAACGAACTTCCCCTGGAGGTTGAAATTGGGTCGGGTTATGGCCATTTTATGATAGAGCATACCCAAAAAGATACAGGACATAATTTTATTGGGCTTGATCATCGTTTCAAACGAAGTTTTCACCTCGCAAAAAAACTGGCTAAACTTGAACACAAAAACTTTCGCTATTTAAGGGCCAGAGGCGAACGACTTAGCTTTCTTTTTGGAGAAAGTGAACTCACTAATGTTTACTATTTTTTTCCTGATCCATGGCCAAAAGCTCGTCACCATAAAAAAAGACTCTTTCAAAAAAAGTTCTTAGATGAATTGTATAAAGTTCTTAAGCCCGGTGGCTTAATGTTTATCAAAACTGACCACGATGGCTACTTTGAATGGATGCTCGACGAATTAAAGGGTGAAAAACGTTTTTCGCTAGAGATAAAAACTTTTGATCTGAGAGAAGAATTTCCAAGCCACTTTTTAGCTTCTTTTCAAACTAAATTTGAAAAAATCTTTTTAGAAAAACAAATCAAAATAAAAGCAATGGTACTTAAGAGTTTAAAAAAATAAATGGCATCAATCGACGAAGCAAAACAAATTATCAAAGATACTCCGATATCCACAGTGATAAGTTATTATCATTCCATTGATAAAAAGGGAGCAAACTTCCAAGGAATTTGTCCATTTCATGGAGACAGCCATCCTTCTTTAGTTATTAATGATGCAAAGGGAATATACAAATGCTTTGCATGTGGTGCGGCCGGTGACTCTATTAAATTTGTAACCGACAAACTAAACCTAAACTTTATTGAAGCGATTAAAGATATTGCTGGCAATATTGGTGTTACAATCGAAGAACAGTTTTCAAAAGAAAAAAATCCAAAGTACGAAATGGCGATTAGAGTTCTTCAAGTAACCAGTAAACTTTATAAAAAATATGCGACTGATTCTAAACCACAAAATTTTATAAATTTTTTAAAACACAGAAATCTCAATGAGGAATCTGTCACTAATTTTCAAATTGGCTACGCCCCAAAAAATAATGGTCTAACCCACTACCTAGCAACCATTAGTGAAAGTGATCAAAAAGCTGCCACGAGCATGGCCAAAGACATTGGCTTAATTCGTGACAGTAAACGACACCAGGGGCATTATGACTTCTATCGTGACCGAGTTATTTTTCCTATCTGGGATCATTCTGGCAAAGTCAGAGGATTTTCCTCCCGGGCCGTTCTCCCCGATCAAGTCCCTAAGTACCTAAATTCGGGGGAATCTTTTATATTTGATAAGGGAAATATTCTTTATGGATTCAATATTGCTAAAAACCATATAAGACAACAAGATAGCGTCATTCTTGTTGAGGGAAACATGGATGTTGTAATGCTTCACCAGTATGGTTTTAAAAATTCAGTTGCGACAATGGGAGTTGGCTTAAGCCAAAACTCGATTCGTCTGCTAAATAACATGACAAAAAATACTTTTTTGGCCATGGACTCAGACCCTGCTGGAATCAAGGCCATGACAAAAATTAATCAAGCTTTTATCGAACAAGGAGTTATACCTAAGTTTATTGATTTTACTCCTTGTAAAGATCCTGATGAATTCCTAAATGAATTTGGAAGGCTTAAGTTGCAAGAAAAAATAGACCACGCAAAAAGTTTTATCGACTACCTTATTGCAAGTGAAATCCCTGAATCAATTCCTGAAAGCACCGAAAAAAAACTCGCTATCCTCAATAAAGTTTTTGAAATTTTAACACCGCTTGGTTCAAATTTAATGGCCAGTGAAAAGGCCATTAATTGTGCCAAAGCACTAGGTTTAAAATCGAGTCATGAAGATGTGATTTTTGAATATAAGAGTTTTTTAACTGATAAAACATCATCTCGTCACACTAACCATAGCAAAGTTAAAGCCCCCCTTGCTCCCCCCCAAGATCATATGGAACCACCTCACGACTTTCACGACGTTCCATTTATGCCAGATGACGCACAACAAACCGAGACAATTCCCATATCTAAGACCGAACAAGTGCTACTTGAGACAATAATTACACACCCAGAGTGTATTTTAACAGATCAAATCACTGAAATACTTGATAAAATACAGCATTTTGAGGTAAAAAGAATAGTTCTGTGGTTAAAAGAAATTTACTTAGAAATTGATGAAGCTGAATATTCATTATTTCTAAAGGCTAAAATGCGAGAAGCTCTTCCAGAAGAGATCAATAGTATTTTAGCTTCGAGTTTATTTAACTACACAAATAAAAAGCTTGAGAAAGGAATAGCGAATAAAACGCTACAAGATTTAAACAAGCGATTGGATGAAGATCTTTTAAAAAGTCAGCGCAATGCCTTAAGAGCAAAACAACTTAATGCAAACACTGATGATGAAGGTCTAGAAGTTTTAAAAGAAATACAGCAAATAGAAGAACAACTATTAGCTTTTAGAAATAAATAAAAACGGAGCCCTAATGTCTGTCATTACCGCATTTTTAAACTCAAAAGACTTTTCAAAACTTATTTTGAAAGGCAAAGAGCAAGGCTTTTTAAGCCCAGAAGAAATCAACGATGCAATACCTGCAGGAACAGTTGATTACCATGATCTAGATATGATTCTTTTCAAGTTAGAAGAAATTAATATCACGATCAACAAAGTTGAAGAAGACGAAGATGAAACGTCGGTAGTAGAAGCAACAGAATTAGAGCTTATTGATGAAGCACTTTCTGCACAAGAAGAAAAAGAGTTAAAAACTTCATCTTCCGATCCAGTAAAGCTTTACCTTAAAAAAATGGGTTCAGTCGCACTACTTACCAGAGAAGGCGAAGTTGTTATCGCCAAAGAAATTGAAGAGGGTGAAAAAGTTATTGTCCTATCGTGCCTAAACTCAAAACACGCACTAGAGGAAATCGTTCGCCTTAAAGACAAAGTTCTTAATGCTGAAACTCAAACTGAGTTTGTTAAAGATCTTGTTCGTGGACTTGATGATGAATCTTCTGAAAAAGAAATTCTTAAAGAGAAAGATCGAATCATTACAGTTTGTAACCATGTTCAAGACTTATTAAACGAAATCGTTAATGAAGATGGAACAATAAGAAAACTAACTGCTGAAGAAAGTAAAACGATGGAAACAGTTGAGAACGAACTTGTTGACCTAACTTTTAATCGAAAAATCATCAACAGTTTTACTGAGCCAGTAAAAGGTTATTTTTTACAGTTCAAAGACCTTTATGATCAACAAGAAAGAATCTATAAATTCTTAGAAGTTGTTGGTGATGTAGCCTACCGAGAGCTTTATGAAAAAATAATTGATGACGATGCTTTCAAAAGAAAACTTGCCCGTCACTTATACACCAGTGATGCTAAAATTGAACAAATGGTTCGTAACCAAGAAGATATCCTTAGAAAATTAAGAAGGTTGCAAATTGATTCAGGCATGGCTTTTGAAGATATTGAAATGGTATTTAATATCATTACTAAAGGTGAAGAAAAAGCCGATCATGCTAAATCTCAATTAGTTGAAGCCAACCTTAGACTCGTGGTTTCGATCTCTAAAAAATACACCAACCGTGGACTTCAATTCTTAGACCTTATCCAAGAAGGAAATATTGGTCTTATGAAGGCCGTTGATAAATTTGAATACCGTCGTGGTTATAAATTTTCAACTTATGCAACATGGTGGATTAGACAAGCAATCACAAGAGCAATTGCAGATCAGGGAAGAACAATCAGAATACCAGTTCATATGATTGAGACAATTAACAAACTTGCTCGAACAAATAGACAACTTGTACAAGAACTTGGACGAGAGCCAACACCAGAAGAAATTGCTGAAAAGATGGAAATGAGTGTTGATCGAGTTAAGAAAGTATTCAAAATTTCTAAAGAACCTATTTCGTTAGAGACTCCAATTGGAGAGGAAGAAGATAGCTCATTAGGAGATTTTATCGAGGATAAGAAAATTATTTCACCACAAGATGCTGTAATGAGTATTACCCTTTCAGAGCAAACAAGATCAGTTTTATCAACTTTAACGCCTAGAGAAGAAAAAGTTCTTAGAATGAGATTTGGTATTGGTGAAAAGTCAGATCACACCCTAGAGGAAGTTGGTCAAGACTTTTTTGTTACGCGAGAGCGTATTCGTCAAATTGAGGCAAAAGCCCTTAGAAAGCTGCGCCATCCAAGTAGAGCAAAGTTGCTTAAATCTTATATTGATAATTAGATAACTAACTGGTGAATTCACATCAGTTATTTTTTAAAAAGATAGTTATCCCCTCTAAATGAGGGGATTTTTTTTTATTTAATAAGTCTGTTCTATTTAGAGAGCTTCTCTGGTACAATAATTACTTCGAATTTTCTCAAGGAAAGTGGTTAGTTTATGTATAAATCAGTGATAATTCCATATTCCATAATAGAAAGTTCAAAGGCATATATTGCTAATCATATCTTGATTAGAGGCCAAAAAATATTAGAGAATGGACGAATAAGTATCTCTTTTTTCAAAGATAGAGAAGATCGATTTATCATAAGTGGTATTGTCACCGACTCATCATCCTATCAAGTCAAAGTTCAATCAAAAAAGAACTCTGACGATCAACAAGTCTTAGTTAGTAATTGTAATTGCCAACAATGGACACAAAATGATCATTGTCCACACACAGCAGCTCTTTACCTTCATTATGAACTTTCCAGAATTAATGATCAAGGAAAGTCTAACGAAGATAGTCTCAAGGCTTTTGTTAGTTTTCATGGCCAATCAGTTCACGTTGAAAATTATGGCCGAGTTGAACTTGGCGCAAGTAGATTACTAGGTGCTCAAATGAACAGCACCTATTCTAGTATGCAATACCTACTCACGACGAGAAAAAAAGTTCATTTCCCACTCCCGCAAAAGTTACACGGAACAATTGAGATAAACTTTATAAGTACAAATAATCTTCCAGAAGTTGAGTTAAACCCACATTTATTAAATAAATTTATCCCAATTTTTTCTTATACTGATTCCGAAAGTAAACATCATCAACAAGTATCAATGTTTGAAGGTCTGTATCTCTTTAACTGGGAAAGCGGTGATGTCTACAATATACCTTCAGAGCTAAGCCATATTATCAAACGCTTTATCATTGAAGGTGTTGCAGGAGACATCAATCAGCATATACAATTGATTACCCCTCTATTAGACCAAGAAGCTTTTAATATAAAAATCAAAGGACAATCTTTACGAGAAATTGAAAGCCTAAGTACATCGATGCGCTTTTCTATTCTTCCAGCAAAAAGAAAAGGATTCTTAGACTTAAACTTAGAACTTTTTGATAATAATGAAAAAATTATTACTCCTCCTGTTATCTTTAAAACCATTACGGGCGAAAATGGCTTTTTAAATTCATTTAGAACAAAAAATGATTGTTACGAGTTTATTAAAATACTTCTGGACTCATTAAGTTATAATAATCAAGAATATAAGAAACGAACCTACTCATCCTCCGACAGGACTAAACTTATTGAGTGGATCAGCTTTATTCAAGAACAAGATGAAGTTCTCTTTTTCGATGAAATTAACACTCAAGTCTACTCTTTAAAAACAAGCCTCTTTAAGGACCTCCTACTGGCTATTTTTGAGTGCTTTACCGAGACGGCAGCAAGGTTTTCTTTTTATCAAAAAGAAAACAGAAAAATTTATTACCAGCTTCCCAAAAGTTTTCTCTTTAATGGTATTGCTAGCTTTTATAAACGACTACAAAAACATCAAATCCCTATTTTTTATAATAATGTTGAAATTAAAACATGGAGTTCAAATATTCGTTTTGAACGTCAAAAATCAAATCTTGACTGGTTTGAGGTCAACCTTGTCTTGGATGAGAACGACTATAATATTATTAAAAATGCTGATCTGGGAGAAGAGTACCTTGTTTCAGATAATGGGTTAGTGCTGCTAGACAGTAAAGAGAAAGAGCTTTTAAAGTTCATGAAAAAATATACTAAACATGAATCTCAAAAGATTGAACTTGATGAAAATAATATGCAAAAATTTTCACTCAATTTTAAGCGCTCAAGAATTTTTGAACTATTTGAATTAAAAAAACATGGAATTGAGGGCGCACTCACCCCAGAAGAAGAGCAAGTTTGCGAAAACCTACTCAATATGACTGAGATGCCTACCTATGACTTGCCAGAAATTTTCAAAGATATTCCACGAGATTATCAAGTAACTGGTTACCAGTGGCTTCGTTTTCTTTTTGAGAACCGCTTTGGTGCTTGCCTCGCTGATGATATGGGTCTGGGAAAAACACTCCAAACAATCATGTTCTTAGAAAGTATAATTGATCAAGTTCAGACTGTTCTTGTTGTATGCCCTGTTTCGATCCTTCTCAATTGGCAAAATGAAATTGAGAAATTTTCAAATCTTGATATTGAGATATATTATGGAGAAGGAAGAAAATTAACCAAACAAAAGAAAATAATACTCACAAGCTACGGAGTGATGAAAAAAGAAGCACAAACTACGTTCACTGAATTGAACCTTGATATTCTTATTATGGACGAAGTTCAGCATTTAAAAAATATCCGCTCGCAAGGAGCAACAGCAGCGAGAAACTTACAAGCAAGATTTAGAATTTGTTTGACTGGTACTCCAGTTGAAAATGATCTTTCCGAATTTTATAATATTATGGATTTAAGTATCCCAGGTATCTGGGGTGATTTAAGTCTCTTTAAAAGTAGCTCAAGTAAGAAAAGTCGCCTACTGGCAAGACAAACAGTACGACCATTTATTTTAAGACGAACAAAAGAACAAGTCCTCACGGAACTGCCTGAAAAAGTTGAAAACCATGTTTACCTCAACTTTAGTCAAGAAGAGAAAGAACATTACCTCACAACACTAGCTAATATTCGTAAAAAAATGCATGTGGTTCAGCAGGGAAGAAAATACAGTGAAATATTAAAGTCTCTGTTACAGTTAAGGCAATTATGTCTATGGCAAAACACGAAGTTTCTCCAAAGTACCAAAATTGATTTTCTGATGGAAAACTTAGAGCAACTTTTAGAGGAAGGTCATAAAGTTCTTGTTTTCTCCCAGTTCACAACCTATCTAGATCATATTCAAAATAAAATTCGTGAAAGAAGCTGGGTCTTTGCCAGAATTGATGGCTCACAAACAATGAAAAAGAGACAAGCCGAAGTAGAACGCTTTCAAAACGGTGATGCGCAGGTCTTTTTAATCAGCCTTAAAGCTGGTGGGGTTGGTTTAAATCTAACTGCAGCAAGCTATATTTTTCTCATGGATCCTTGGTGGAACCCTGCGGTTGAAAACCAGGCCATTGATAGAGCATACCGTATCGGGCAAGAAAATAAATTAACCGTATATCGTCCTATAATTAAAGACTCAGTTGAAGAGAAAGTTCTTGTTCTACAAAAAGCAAAACAAGAACTATTTAAAGACTTAATGTCGACTGATGACGAAAGCTTCTTCTCAGGAAAACTTTCACTTATGGACTTTCAACAACTTATTACTTAGTTTTATTTTTCAAAACCTTTATAACTCATCTGAGCTTCTACTAAATTTTTAGCTAATAAGGGATTGATCAAAGTCACATGCCCCTCTTTATAAGTAAAATCAAGTGCAGCCAAGACTTTACTATCACCCGAAGCATAAATAAATTTCACTTGAGCAATTTCAAGTAAATCATATTTTTCATACTCAGCAACTTCAAAATCAAGTTGAGCATCACCAACTAAGTAATCTAACTGCTCTGATGAATATCTCTCTGGAGAACAAATCGAGTATGCCGTACCTTGACTCCCTAAAAGTTTAACCACTTCATTAAATTGAACTCCATCAATTTGACCTTTGTACTCTTCTCTTCTTGCAAGGTAGTAATCTCCACACATAATTGATGGTGGTGCTAGTTTTTCTACTTTAGCTTTTTCAAAAGCTAAAAGGTTTAAATCAAGATCATGAGCTACAGACACATAAACCGACTTAGTAAAACCTGTTTGCAATTTGTGAGCTACCGACCGAGCTAAACTTTGGCCATCAGCACCATCAACAGAAAATTTAAAATGAGTATTTGGTTTCTTAGTAACTAAAGAACAGCTCTCAGTTTTTGTAATAGTCTTAGATCCCTTCCATAATGCTTGACAGCTTTCTACTCCAGTCACCTCGAGACAGCTTAGCTCCACAGGATTTTCAATCGTTTTACTCGCAAAGGTCGATGCATTATAACCAGCATCCCTTACTTTTTGGCAACTACCAGGAACAAAAAATGTTGCATAGTCTGCACATGTAGAACCGCCATACTTATTGCATGAATATTCTTGTTGTTTTTTGCCAACGTAAACAGACTCAGCTCGACTAATATTCGAACACTCACTCCAACGATTTTTCTCTATATCTGATCTTGCCTCACATGTCCCTTTTTCTTCAAATGGTGTTGTTGTAAAACCAACTTCCTGGCTGCCAATGACAACACTTTCACATCCTGAAATATTATTATCATAAGCTACCATACGATCAGAACAATCAAGGTAAGCAACATTAGTATCAATTAAATTTTGACATGTTCCAATTTGATTAAAACTTTTAGTGACCGTTATAGGCGTTTCTACTTTGACATTTTTACAACCATCGTAAGTTTGTTTTTTATAATCAGTACAAACCTCACCAATACTCACATCATAAGTAAGACTTGAACATAATCCTGGTTGTGATTTTTTACTTCCAAGTTTAAACATTTTACAGCCAAGAGGATTATCAATTGTCCCCCATTGTTCAAATCTACAAATTTCAATTGTTCCAGTACTACTCTCTACTTTTAATTGAACTTCCCTATAGTCTGCATACAATTTCGTGGCATCATCACAAACCTTATTATAGCTTACTGAAACTCCAGGCTGTTCCTTATGACCACTTCGATAAGCTCTTTCACCTCTCAAGGCCGAGTCACACTGGTTTTCTGTTATATCTTCCATCGTCGGGATTTTAATTCTCCCTGAGCGATAAGACACACCTTGCAGCTCATAGTTATTAACTTCTTTTAAGCACTTTCCTTCAAATTTTGAAGAATACGGGTTCTTTGTTTCATGTTGATATGTGTAATACCATTTGCCATTACAATTTTCTTCTCCATAAGCACAAGCAAGTGTTTCAGAGCACTGAGCTGGTGGAGTTTTTTCCTCTATAATTGTTTCTTTATGACAATCTTGAAAGGCACTCGCAATAGATCGCTTTGATGCATCCTCTTCATTTGCTAATGAAAAAACACCGACGTAATTTTTATCTTTGGCATAATCAGACTCTAAAAATCTCATAGTTGAACAAAGCAATTTTTCATCATCACTTCCAATTGGAAGGTTATCAATAAATGCTAATATTTGACTTTTAGTATCGCTGATAACTGTTTTCGTTGCTTCATTCCAGGCAAAGTCATAAGCATCTACTTCGAAAATTCTCACTCCATTTTCATGTACCAATCGTTTTCGTATTTTCATGTATGATTCTGCTGAATTAGGATACAGAGGGTGAGGTTGAACGGTTTCAGTTACATTCTTATAGGTTTTATTATTAATTTGGTCTGAAGTTATAAAAGCGATAGTTGCTTTAAATCCTCTTTTTGCAATATCATCAACAAAATTAACGATACTTTTTTTCATATGCTCTAAATAAGGAGACATACTTCCTGAACTATCCAGCGCAAAAACAATAAGCGCATTAGATTTTTTATCTTCAACTTTTAAGCTTGAAATGCCACTAACAGCAATCCATTCTTTTTCGATATTTAATTTAATATTAGCAGAACTAGTTTTTTTATTCTCTTTACTCTCGTTATCAAATACCTTGTAAGTAAAGGCATCATTACCAAAATACTCTGCTGATGGAACAAAGGTACAACTCGTAGGGTTTGCAGGCTCAAAGCAATTTATCAACTCGCCGTTTTCAGGCTCTTTAGTTACGACATACTTCAACTCACTTGCTGCTGTGTCTGGATCAGAACCAACATTGACCTTAAAGTTAATTTCTGAATTTTCCATAACAGTAAATTCTTGGTTATCGCCTGCTTTGGGTGCATCAGGAACTGGAGCAATTTTAATATGAATATATGTTTTCTCATCAGCGGAAAAATCTCCATTCTTATTTTTAAAACCAATCTTATCTGTTCCGTTAAAGTTCTCGTTTGGAATATAAGTACATTGCCATTTTGTTTTTGAGATATACTTACAATCAGTAAGCTTTCCAAACTGGGGTTCCTCTACCAAGTCAAAACCTAAGTCTGTCGCCTCTGAATTTTCATCGACTTCATACTCGACTAATATTGGACTATCCTCAGCAGTTGATGTCTCTACTGACTCTCCGGCCACAGGCTTAACTGTCACCGTAAAGCTTGTCGCTTCTTGGGTCGGCTTACAGCTATATAAGAAAAGTAAGAGTAAAAACCATGATGTGTGCTTCATAACAAGTCTCCAAAATTAACACTTATATAGTATTAATTATAAGTCTCTTATCGTTAGTGCTTAAGCTTACTTGAGCTTAAAAGTCTGTCACACCGTATTTACAGGTAGTTACCAATAAAGCCACATATTCAGTGCTTTAAGGCTTGGCTAAAATAGTAGGCATATCCCATATATATTTTTCAATCGCAAACTTAGGAAGCAAGAATGGGACTATAATAAAGCTGATTTAGATGAGGAGCCCAGATGGCCAAGGTTTATTCGACATTTCTTTTGTTTTCATATGTAAGTGCTAAATTTATGTTACTTGCAGTTTATAACTATCTAACACCTTAATTATCAATTTCGCTTATTTACTATCGAGGACAAATATTACTGGGACAAGTGTTTCCTAGGGCTTCCCATATATAAGATGTTAATGTTACTGAGCCACCGTATTTACCAACACC
>JABJPQ010000549.1 GCA_018663815.1 Halobacteriovoraceae bacterium
AAAAAGAAAAAAAAATACTAGTAGCGTTCAAAGGTTATGATAAGTCACCTCAGTTTACGAGCCTATATGAACAAATTTTGACTTTTAAATATGACTATGAAAAATCTTATATGTTGGTTAAAGAGCTAGGGAGATATAAGAATCCACTTGCTAGCTTGCTCGAAGCATATTTATATATGCTTTCAGATAATTTTGCTAAAGCAGAAATTGTTTTGACTGAAATAATGCAACATGAATTGCTTTATCATGCCCTAAGGTCTGATATAAAATTTTTAGCCATAGAACAGCAAATGGAAATGACTATTAGGGTTCTCTCTTTGATGGGAAAACTTTCTTCTAGAAAAAAACATTTTGAAAATCTGTTGTTCTATTTTTTTTCAAATACAAAAAGTGAGTTTCAAGCTCAATTAGATAAGAATTTCTCAATTAAAAGAGGTGATGGATACATTCGGAAAAAATATAATTCTGTTATCTACGGACGACCTTATGTTCATGTATGGGGCCCGACTGTCTTTGAAAATAGTTCAAGTGTGGAATATCTAAACTTCATTGAAAGCTCAGTTATTGGTAAAACAAAAAAGCAAAATACGACTGATTATATTTTATTTTTCCGTGGGATCGATGCCATAAATTCTAAGTACAAGGATTACTTGCTTAATCAGCTTGAAGTTGTAAAGAAGAGTAAGAGTGCTTATTTAAAGGAGATCTATTTTAGAATGTTAGAAGATGATCAGTTCTACAAATTCTATTCTGCGCATACAAAAGAAAAAAAAGGTTTAATCGCTAACTTAAAAAGAACATTTTATAGAAAATCAGTTCGCCAGCAAAGAAACTTAAATTATTCGATTCAAAAACTTCTCAGTTTAGGTGATCTTGATGATCAGCTCATATTTATAGCAATTGCCCATGAAAGTCCACGATTATAGCCAACCTCAATTTTATCACTTTTCAAAAGACTCTGTTGAGTTTGCTCATTATGCTGCTAATCTTTTAAAGGAAAAGGGAGATATTGATGTTCTTGATATAGGGTGTGGCTGTGGAGTTGTTGGAATCGAGTTCACTAAACAATCACAGGGTGTGAAACAAATCTTACTTCTGGAGAAACAAGAAGAATATCGATCTTTTCTAACCGAAAATATTAAGCAGTTATCCTCTGACACAAAAGTTTTTTGTTTATTCAAAAATTGGCAATCGATTAAGCTATCTCAGAAGTTTGATTGTGTGCTGAGTAACCCTCCTTTTTATATCATCGGTAATGGTCGTGAACCAAATGAGAAGTTGAAAAAAGAATGTCATTTTTTTACCCAGTCTGACTTTGACTCTTTACTGAAAGTAATGGCATTCGCTAGGAAAGATGATGGAGTTGCTCTGTTCTTAGGTCGCAAAGATCAAAAACATATTCAACATAAACTAATAACGAAAGAGATTACTGAAGTTAAGTCGTTGGGAAAAACGTCAATATTTAAGATAGCATAAAGCTTTTAAGGATATTTCTAACTTCTTCATCTTCGATATCTTTAAAAAGATCTTCTGCTTGAGATTTTTTTAGTAGAAATTCTGGGGAAAAGGGATGCATCTTTGGTTTCTTGGCGATTGGTCCTAATGCTTTGAGCTTTTTGTTTTTAGTGAATTCATGGGATGTGTAATTACTTTGAATAAATTTAATTTTGTTAACTTGTTTTTCTAATTCTGGGAAGTAAGCTTTAATCTTTTCCAATATTAGTGGGGTTAAGAAGCCAAGCTCTTGGGCAAAAATAGAGTGTTTGACACTAATAATCAGTGTACTCGACTTGATTTTTAAGGGGATTGTGTTTTGGGCCATAACCTTACCAACAATTTCTTCCCAGTTTTTAATGAGTTGAATGAAGCTAAAAATGCCCTTGGTTTTTGTGTAATAACCATTTTGTGCTCTGTAATAGCGTTTTTTTTGATCGGAAACATACACCTCTTCTTGGGTATCATCATTACCTAAAATATCGTGTAATTTTATTAACTGTTTCATGATGTTATTACTTATCATGTCGTTAAACGTTAATAAAGTTCTATAGACTTAATTTTGAGAATATAAAAAAACAAACTTTGCAGCGCGTTTTTCTTGTCTAAAAGTAGCTAATAAAGTACTGATAAGTGTGAGAATTTTACTAATCATTTTTTTATTTTCAGCTTGTTCTAACTATCGCTTTCAAAGTAAGGCGAACCCATTTGCACAGTACTTTATTGATTCATTAGCCGTTCCAATGTTTTATAATCATAGCAATATAAGTAATGTCTCAGGGGTATTTACCCGTGAAGTTTATCATGCGTTACTTGACTTTAGTGACTTAAAATTAACCGTAAGTGATAAGAAAGCTGATGCCGTTTTGATTGGTATAATAAGTTCCCGTGAAAAGCTAAAAGATTCAATTTCAACAGTATCATCTAAGAGTGTTAAAAATACATTTGGTGAAGATGCCCTGGGTAAGACAAGAGAAGACTTTGTTGTTCCAAGTGTTAATCAAATGAATCTCACCTTACGAATTATTGTTATTAGGCATC
>JABJPQ010000574.1 GCA_018663815.1 Halobacteriovoraceae bacterium
CTCTCCGATAGTTAAAAAACGTGGCGGTAAACTTAAATGGGCCAGAAAATGGGACGATGGAACAGTAAATGCTTCAGCACAACGATTCCTAACAACTTATAAAGTTAATATGTACGGAGGTCTTGCTCGTCATGAGCTTGTAACAGACGACGCATTTGCTATGGTTGTTTGCCATGAGCTAGGTCATCACCTTGCTGGTGCGCCTAAAGTTGGTGGTATTTTAATGAAATGGGCTTCAAATGAAGGTCAATCTGATTATTTTGCATCTTTAAAATGTTTCAGAAGATCTTTTGAATCAGATGATAACGAAGCTATAATTGCCCAAATGAAGGTTCCTGCTCTTGTTTCCAAAAAATGTAATGATAATTATAGTGATGCAAATGATGCAGCATTATGTGTTAGAATATCATTAGCTGGAAAAAGCCTTGCAAGACTTCTTGGTTCTTTAAGAGGAACAGCAAAACTAGAGTTTAATACTCCTGATGCTAATATTGTTAACACAACCATTAATACTCACCCTGCTGCTCAATGTAGACTTGATACTTACTTTCAAGGATCTCTTTGTGATAGAAGAATTTCGGATGATGTAAGTAGCAAAGACCCAAAAGCAGGTACTTGTAATAGAGATCAAGGTTACACTGATGGTGTAAGACCTCTTTGTTGGTTCAAGCCAGAATAAAAAATATAAATTTCTAAAATAGAATTCGGCCCTCTAATAATGAGGGCCATTTTTTTGGCTAGATATCAAACTCGCGCGAAAGGTTAAAGCTTAAAACTTCTGTTGTTCCTCCTCTATAGGTTTTATCAATCAAGGGACGATAGTTTGCATAACGTATCGAAAAAGAAAGTAATTTATTATCAATACCAAATATAATACCTGATCCCTCAACATCATTATGACCATAGTATTTAGAGTTATAAAAGGCAGGTGAAGTATCTGACTCATTTTTGAAGCTTTCAATGGCAAAACGATAAATACCACGTTTAAAACCAAGGTTTAGCAAACTTCCTTCATTTCTATTATCTGGGGCTTTATCGTTGTAGAGATATTGACCTCCTAGTATAAAAATCCATTTTTTGTAATACAAGTATGATTCCACCATCAAGTTATAGCCATCAAAATTATAATCAAATTGAGTGGCCTCTCCGGATCCATTGATTGTGTTTCCTAAGACATTTGATGTCTCAGCAATATTATTTGAAAGTGAGCTAAAACTATAATGACTGAGCTCAGCTATAAGTTGACTTCTTTTACCCACTTTTAAACCTATTGTTTCCAGCATAAACGTAGGTGTCCCGGCCTGGACAGCTCCAAGACGTTTTGTAAGTTTTTGATTAGATGGAATGGCCTGTTGAAATTTTAGATAAAAATTATTCCAATAAAATTTTTCTTCTACGGCCGCAAATGCTGAAGTTCCAATAAGTAGTGGTGAATTATACTCTCCCTGATTTAGTGCTCCCAACCTAAGCCTTAAAAAAGATGTCGGATAATAAGCAATGCCACCTTCATCCAAAGTCACTTCTTCTTTTGGCTCGTATTCTGAGACCGTACTAACAACTTCATTTGATCCCGTTTCTAAAAAAACCGAGGTAGAAAAGAAGAGACTTAAATTATTATAAACCTTATCTTCAAAATCTAGTCCAAAACTATAACCAAAAACTCTCGCTTTTATGTAATCAGCTTCAACTAAATCGAGATCAATTCCTGTTTTTAACACCAAACTGTCCATCTTTATGAATTTTTTAGATTTTGCATACGCAAAATGAGAACTAAGAAATAGTGTACAATATATAACAATGAGTATTTTCATAGCTCATATTATACTAAATATAAAAACATTTAAAACTGATACTACAGTCGGTAAATGTTTCTACTTATTCATTAATATAATCAATATTAACTGAGTATTCCCCTTTTCCATGACCTTTGATCGTCGCTCGATGAATTTTTTCCCCATATTGATAAGAATAATTTAGTGTTTTGAAATATGATTTTTTATAGCCGAGTTTATCTTTTTGAAAATGCTTTTTAAAAATTTGATGATACTTATTTGCAAACTCATCATTAGATCGAAAAATATCTCTTGCAATAATGCTGTTGTACTTTCTATTATCTAAAAAGTCTGGCCCTAACCAACTACCCTTTTGAGCAACAATTGCATCAAGGTCATAAGTGATATTTAACACCCCTCCAGCACTATACTGAAGATAGCCATCCAAAAGGTTACGGGTGTTATTTAAAATACAAAAGTTTAAATTTCCCCCTGTATACAAAACATCGATATTGTCTAACTCCATAGTAAAAATATTATGTCCTGCTGAAGCTCCATAGATTTGAGTCTCTGCAGATATTTTAACGGTAGGAAGCGAGAACTCCTGCTTAGAACGATTATTAATGGCCGTATTTAGCATGAATGACTTTAAGTTTTGACTACGTCTAAAGTCATCATTATCCAATAAAACAATATGTTGATAGGAATCATCTGTAAAATATGTTTCAACTTTTTGAGTGGTAAAACCATATCGATCATAGCGTTGATGGGGATGAACATTTATATGAATTTTTTGTTGTTTTAATTTAACAGGAATATCGTAGTATACTCCAACATAGCAAAACATTTTTTTTAGTTCATGTTCGCTGACAAGCCTCCCTTGATCATTAGTTAAATTTTTAAAATTAAATTTGACATTTTTTTTTCGATTCACACTTGCACTCAAATTTAAATCATTAGAAATAAATTTTGCACGGACCTTATTTGATTTAAGTAAGATTTTGACGCTAAACTCTAAACCTTCATGCTCAAAATTAGTTTTAATATATTGTCCGATCACAAATTCATTGGATTTCTGCTTTAGATTTGGATGGTTACAAATAACTTGCCCAGTACTTTGTTGACGGTCATAGGTATTTTGAGCAGTCGTTGCAATATCAAGAGCAAAAGACGCTGATGCATATAAAGCTGACATAAATAATAAATATTTCATAATGATCCCCTAACAAACCTTGTAACACCATGCGACTAACATTGCTATGCGGTATGAAAATATTATGTAAAAACACCCTTGACGCCACGGGCTAACGCATCGCGACACCTTTAAATTCAAGAGATTGACAATAGTTAATTCTTAAATAAAATGACTTATATCATATTATCAACCAATCAATAAATGGAGTATCACATGAACGTAGACCAACACATTAAAGTAGCACAATGGCATTTAGAGCAAGCTCGTTTACACGCAACAAGCAAACATAGCTGTGGTTGCCCAGTTAATGATCATGATCAAAAAGCAATTGATGCAATCGAAGCAGGACAAGTTAAAGAAGAACAAACTTGTGATGTAACAGCAAAATAATCTATCATGCTAGGGCCAAAGTATTATATTGGCCCTAGAGTTTTTAATGCTTTGAAATAACGTCCTGAATGTCTAAAACATACGAATCAAAGAGATCAAATAGTCCTGGAGAATATAATTTTAATTTATAGTGTTTTTTATTACTATGACCTAATGACATAGTTAAATCTCCTGTATAAGCGTTAATTCGTTGTTTCAATTTCTGAGTATATTCAATCTTTTTACTAAGTCGGTTAAGTAATAATGATTCTTGAATTTGATAATACTCTTGAACAACTGACAAACCTAGTTGCTGACTAGTATTCACCTTCGATAAGTTTAGGATCTTAAACTCATCAAAAATCGATACTCTATTCTCTATTGATTGTCTGGGATCAATTGGTTCTGTAGGTAATTTATAACGACTATAAAGCTTGTAAGAACGATCTATACCAGATGAATCAATCAAGTTTTCTCCGATAAGAATATCAAAATAAGCCCTCAGCTTAACCGTTGTATCTTTGATATAATCAAACTCCACTCCTAAGTTCGAGTAATAACCTTCACTATCAAGAGCAAATAAACTATCAGGGACAGGTATAGAGTTTTTAAAAAATTCTGGGTACTTTCCTATTCTCATCGCTGTGCTGTGATCGGCAATAAGCTCATCCAGCGCACTGTCAATATCTTTACCTTGTTGAATATCAAACTTTATAAAAGAAGTATTTAGGGATAAAAACTCACCATAATTTGCCAAAAATGACCTCTCAAATGACTTAAATAGGAAAAGTTCATTATCAGAGTTAAAAATATCTGTAAATACTTGATAAATAAACTGATCAAAAGAAACGTTTTGGTCTAAATGCTGATAAAACAATACTTCCTCATTTGTATTGTACTCGTTCAAGTAAGTACTTTCATTTTCTAAAAAGAGGTTGAAATATTGAGAGTTTTTATCTAGATGTGTTTTAATAATACCTAGTAAATCGCTAGGTGTAAATTTTATATAACTTGATGTTAAAACAAGATTCTTAGGAATAGACTTACTAATACTCGTATATGATGACTCTTCACCATAATATAGTTTTTTAAAAAAAGTGAACAAAGCGGTAAAGACTTCATTTCGCAATTCCTTATTTCGCGTTGCTAATGAAAAATGACAACGACTGTATTTTCTAAAAGTTGTTATAAACTCATTCGTAATGAAATCTTGATAAGCAGAGATTTTGTTTAATAGACTATCACCAAAGTTGAGTCGAAGTTTACCTAATAAATTTTCAGATGCTGTTATTTTCCAAGAGCCTTCTATCCTTAATTTTTCAAAAAACTCAACAGATTCTTGATGGGTTAATAAAAATCTCGCAGAAGATTTATTATCATATAAATCTTTATCATCTTCAAATCGCTCAGAATAAGAAAGAAACATTTTACGTATTTTATCATCTTTAAAAAGGCTTATCTCATTTTTAATATTTGCAAGATTCACCGGCATCTTATGTTTCGTTTCACATAGTTTAAAATTCTCGGTAAAGAAATAGTTTCCGTTCAAAAGTGATACCCAGTGCTTCATTGTGTTAGTTCTCGCATTTATTTCTTTCAATAAAAATAAGTCAAAAAACTTTTTCCAAAAAAAACTACGAGAGTAACCAAAAGCATTAATGATATTATCAATATTTGAGTTTTGAAGCATTAACATTAGCTCATATGCATCGATTTTCTTTTTAAAACTTCCTGTATAATCAAGCCAATTTAAAATCCCTTGATCAAAGAAAATCGTGTTTATTGCCTGAGAAATAGTTTGAGCAGGACGAAAAGGGAGAAAGACTCTAGCACTAGTATCTTCGGAAAAATAGATCATCAAAAGAAGTTGATGTAAAGACTCTGAAAAAACAGAGATTTTATAATCTGCTACAGTTGAGTTAAATTTGATCTTTTTTTTCTGTTCAGGACTAAGTAAACTATAAAACATTTCACTTTGACGATACTTTTCTCGGTACTCTCCCCACATACTACCAATGTCTTTTAACTCTCCATTTACAATCTTTCTAATTTGAACATTAGTTGAGGTCGAACTATTATTTAGTAAAAATGCTTTTAATTTTTTCGCCACTGCTATATTTGTTTTAGCAAAAAGAGCGTCATAGTATTTATTTAATGAATTGAAAAACTCACTACTTAAGTTAAATGTTTTAAATAAAGTTTTTATTAATGAGCTTGCCACTAATGTATTATGTCTTAATTTAAGATTAATAATGTAAAGATGTTTTGCAGGGATACTAAGTTGACGCAGTTGAGTCTCGGTTTCATTTGAAAAATCGTGGATAATCTCATCAAGCTCATTTTGCATAAATTCAGCATCAAAAAAAGAATGCTCTAATAAAGATTGGCTTACAATTGGAGCGTAACCAACTTCATTAAACCGAGTCAAATAGTCTCGAATATTAAATAGTTTATACAGGTGAATCTGATCCATTAAGGATAAGTTATCGCTCAAGTAACGTTTTAAAACAATATCAAACAAATTCGTATCAGACTGATATTGACTGAGATTTTTATTATTTTTATAAAACTTTAAGTATAGTTTTAAATAATTTACATCAAGCTTTTTTCTTACATCCCTATCACCTGATATATTCGTATTATATAGCAACTTTATAATAGAAATCTTTTCAAGTAAGGACATGTCCAGCGTTTTATAAGCGCGGTAAGCAATTGCCGTGTAATCTTTGGTGTTTTTTACGACAGAGAGAAATGAGCACTGACTAACAGTACATGGTTTGATGAATTTTTCATAATATAAATATTTTTTATTCTCTTTTGAGTTTAATATGATTTTCGACAATTTATTAAACTCACACTTTTTTTGCGCAAGCTTAATAAGCTGATTACTAATTCGATCATGTTCAAAGTACTTTTCTTCTAAATTTTTTGACTCACAATTATTTTTAGCAGACACATGAACACTTTCTACTTTTTCTTTACTTATTTGAACATGATTTCGTGAACTATTATTGTTATCTGTACATGAGATCAGCCCAAGTATAGTTACAACATAAATAGATTTAAAAAGAAAATGAGCTTTCATTTATTTATAATATCCTCTTGTTTTATCAGTAAAATCAAAAATGAGACGATCAATCTGATCAACTTCTTTTAATTCAAAAAACGATCCGTTCTCGCCGAGCCCATATGGATTTGCTTCATCCATTGCCAGGTTTTCGACATCAACATTATCAGAACGAGGAGAAGGTTTTTTTATTAATAAGGCATGTATGCGAGATAACTCAATTGGTACTTTAAATTGTTGAATAAGTTCTTTATCCTTTTTAATTTTAAAAATCTTATCTTTTGTTCTACTTAAGATATAGTTGCCGAGATCGCTGTCATCTTTTTTATTAAACCTACTATTATAAAACATCTCTGTGTAATCGGAAGCTTTTGTAAATATAGAAATACTTAATTTAAAGTTCGTTTTTTCGCTTAACATCGTTAAGTATGTTGAGAAAAAGGATTTCGGTGCTATATCGGGGCCAAATAAACTATCAATTTTGTCTCGGGTCAATTTATGAGGATGTCCTATTAGTGAATAATAATCTGCCTCAAATTCATCAATATGCACTTCAGACATCATCCACATATAATGAGTCATTACATCCTTAAAAGTAAATGAATTGTGTACTACAAAGGGAAGATCAGTTAAGTTCTTAAGTTCGTTTTCAAGATGTCTATAATGTTGTGAAAATTCAAATATTTCTCTATGAACGTCATAAGTATTAAGTATATCTTTATAATCTAAAAATGAATCTACCCCATAATTATGCAAAAGAAAGGCTTGATCAAGGTATGATGTAGATGATTTAAAACCAAGACTTTCAATTTCATTTTTAACCTCGTTTTTACTTAGATCAATAATATCGGCTGAGGAAAGATTTGGTTTTTCAAGCTCAAAAGTATTCATTTCATTAAAATCGAGTCCATACCAGCTATCAATCCTTAAATTTTTATTAGACGAAAATAAACCCGGAGAAAACTTTCTTATAGAGTTACTTTTCTGAACCGTATCTAAAACTCGTGTTAGAACATCATACTTAGAGTATAAATAAGCGAGAGACTTGTCTTTCGTGAATTTTTCAAAATAACTTGTAACATTGTCATTGTAATTTTCAATAGACTCTAGACCATCTTTAATTTCGTGTGCTGTAATTCCAATATTTTTTAGAAAGCCATACTCATTTCGAATAATTTCTTTGGCAAGTCTTTTCTGATACTTACTATAGAAGTGTTCACATTTAGCAGTCGTTTTAAAGTTTTTATCGATCAAATTTAAATATCTAGTGAGTAATTTTTCTTCTTTACGCTTTTTATAAAGATCACCTCGCTTATACAAGAGAGGAAATTGTTTTTGTAAATATTCTGCTAGAAACTTAAATGTAATTTTTCTTGCTATCGATGAATTATGCAGAGCTGGTAATAACTCCGTCTCTACACCTGATAAAGCATTTTTAAAAAGTCTAATGATCTTTTTCCCAGGTTTCATTTTGTCTTCAGGTAAAATAGAACTATCTAGGTCTAAAATATTTTTGTAAGTGTAACTAACCTTCTTAGCTTTAACACCATCTAGCTTTATAAAAGAAGCACACCAAGGAAGGTAGTATTGCTTATACTCACCGGAGTTTAGTAGGTCTTCTAGCGCGTCCAAATCAGTCTTTAAAGATTTAAAACCATCTTTAATTTGCGGAGTTATTAAATTGTCAAAAAACATTGAAATTTTCTCTGTCATAGTTTCATAGGAATCAGTAGGTGAAAATATGTAATGCTGTTTTAAAAGATTTGTAATGGATCGAAATATGACTAATTTATCTATTTTTTTCCTATCTCCACCTAACCCAAACCATGTTCCAAGGTTATTGATATCCTCTGGCCCTTTTTTACTATAACGACCATTAAAAAGATGCTTCATTGCGTACTCATATTTCCTATCTCCCATTAATGTCTCGTTTTTTGTAAATAATGAGGTCAAATAAATCATAACTGGAAGTTCAACCTCTTCTTTTATTTTTGAGTTAAATTGAGATAGAAAATCTGAAACTTCGTTGATTAATTGTTTTGTGTTATTAGTTCTTGTTAAGTAGTTTAACGAGAGACTTTTAACTAAGGATACGTCATGCAAGAATTTGTCCCAGTTACGAGCTAAATTTGATATTTTTAAAATTATCTCACTGACATCTTTATCACTTCTTATTGTATTACCTGATATGATCTTTTGAATTTTCACATTAGTCTTATTTAGTGTTTTATAATAATAACGATCAATGATATCATAAATTACTTTAGCAAGGTTTTTGCTACGGGCCTGAGGAAATTTAGAAAATAAGCGATAGGCATCCGTTTCACTGATGCTTTTATCCATTAAGCCTAAGATTAAAAAAGTAAATTCATTATAAACGATGGGCGTTTGTTTAACCTGATAATTTTCAAGTAATCGTTGATAAGACTTATCATTTTGACCTTGCTCTAAAGAAGCTTTAAAGGGTGATAGATGAGTCTTTTGAATCGATATAAACAAAGAAGATAGTTCAGTTTTATCTTCATTATAAATGCAACAATCAACAATCTTCTTATATATACTTTGTTGCATTTTTTTATCATTATAAGTTAAGAGATCAGAATCAATACTGCTTAGGCTAATCAAGTAATTATGCATAAAAACGATATACTCCTTATGCTGATCAATATCGTCTGAATATAGCTTTACAATAAAATTCAATGTAGAGTTCCAAAGGTACACCTCTTGAGTGTTCATGTTATTTTCTTTTATATACTTTA
>JABJPQ010000535.1 GCA_018663815.1 Halobacteriovoraceae bacterium
GTGTGGAAGCAAATAATGGGCGTGAGGAGTCAAACTATTTTATTTCTAATCAAATCTCAGCATATATTGAGGAAACGACGGTTAGTCGTCTTTCGATTGTTAGGGTTAAGGATAAATTTATTTCTATCTGTAATCGCTCAGAAGACTTTAAAAGTGAGTTAGAAAGAATTCTTGACTTAGATTGCTCTGCAATAACCAAAAACGATATTAAAAATATCTATAAGTTAGTGATCGGAGTTTTTAATTCTGCGACTGCAGAATATAGTATTGATAAACTTCAACTCCATGAAACCGACTTGCAAGGCTTTGATAATCTAGAAGATTTAGCCTTTAACTTAATGAACTTAGAAACGATTCCTGAGAACTTGTTTAAATATACCAAGAACTTACAAGCTTTAGACATCCCAATGAACCTCGAAATATTCAAATTGGACAAAAGTATATTCTCTGATCTGAAGAAACTACGCTCTCTTTTTATAACCACTTTTAATAATAAAAACCTGATTGAGGTACCTGACGATTTTTTTGATCACTTGAAAAATCTGCATAAAATTACTTACTACTCAGATGAAACTCTCTTTTTTAATAGTAGTGTTTTTGTAGGTTTGAAAAACTTACGAGAGATGACTCTCGACTCTGTAAATATCTCTAAAATTCCAAAGGAGCTCTTAATAAATAAAAAGAATCTTAAAAAAATAAGGTTTTCTAATACTCATATTGAAGAGCTCACGCCGTACCAATTTTCGAATTTAACGTCTCTGACGAGCTTAATGATTGATTGGCATGATATTAAAAATATCCCAGAGTATGCATTTGCTGGACTTACTGCCATACAGAAGATTGATCTCTCACATGGAGATATTGCAAGTCTAGATGACAAGAGTTTCTCACAAATAAGCACTGGGCGTAATAAGAGCTTTTTATCGATTAACTTGCGTAATAATAAACTTACCGACTTTGACCCGACTATTTTTACCTCTATCGACTCACTATCTTTGTTAAGGCTTAAGGGGAATGATATATCTCCAAGAGTTGAGCTTGCATTAAGAAAGTATTCAGCAGCTGGGGTCCTGTTAGGCGATCTCAAGTAATATTCATTAACCTTTCTTATTAATTAAGTAATTTATACTTATTTACAATATAAAAATATATCAAAGCGACGCAATCTCTTATTGTATGGTAAACAGATAAGTAAATATTATAAAATAAGGAAGAGCTTCGTGGCAAAAATAATTACGACTAAAAAGAACAACATCTCCACCGAAATAACAGCTGAAGAATATTCATACAACTCAGCTAACGCAAATTGGTTTCCTGGTCATATGCTTAAGGCCATGAACAAGATTAAAGAGAATCTGAAACGTGTGGACGTTGTTTTAGAAATTCGTGATGCGCGTTCACCCTTAGCAACAAGTAATATTTCTTTTACTGATACAATAAAGGAAAAGCCTAGCCTTATAGTTTTTAATAAAACTAACCTTGCAAAAGCTGAGGTCATCAGTTTATGGGAGGAGTGGTTGAATAAAAAAGACGAGAATTTTATTTTTATTAATGGCCTAGATAAAAATTCGGTAACTAAAATTATTCAAAGATCAAAAGATATACTAAATAAATATAAAAAAGATAATGATAACTTAAATAAAAAAAACAGATTAAAAATGATGATAATAGGTCTCCCTAATACTGGGAAATCAACAATTATTAACACTTTATCAAACAGAAATGCTTCCAAGGTGGCAGATAAACCGGGTCAAACTCAAAAGGAGCTGTGGGTTAAAGCAAGTAATGACTTGGATATTCTAGATACTCCTGGGGTGTTGGCACCTACAATTAGTAATAAAAATCAAGCACTTCAATTGTCAGCTCTAAATGCGATATCTGAAAGGATTATGGATGCAGAAGATACTGCATGCTTTCTCGTTGAACATCTATTGATGAACAATGCTGAAAAAGTTAAAGAGCACTTTAAAATTGAAAATTTAACAAATAATCTCGTGGAAACTCTAAATCAAATAGCTAAGGTTCGAGGGTGTATTCTAAATAAGAATGAGTTCGACTATGAAAGAGTTTATCAGGTTGTTATTAATGACTTCAGAAAAGGCTGCTTTGGACCCGTTAGCCTTGAACGGCCTCCTGTTGTCACAACAACTTAATGCTATCCTTTGTCATTCAATCAGTGTTTTTATAAAAAGAATGCACTTTTTCAACTTATGACTTGAGATATAGAAAAAGCTTTTGTATTAAGTTTCTTTTAAGCTAGAGTTCTTTATCTTATAGCATTTTAATAAAGGAGTAATATGAAATCACTACATCGTGAGGATCTATATAGCTGGTCAGAGTTTAATGAAGAGAAAAATATCGATTTCAATAGCTTTTTGTGGGTTAGTAAATATGGAAATATTGCTTTTGATCCACTTCCAGTATCGACTCATGATCTAAAACATATTGAAACTCTCGGAGGGATTAGTTGGATTATTATTACTAATTCTGACCATATTAGAGATGTCGAAAATATTCGAGCTATTACAGGTGCTAAGGTAGCAGGTCCATTAGCTGAAAAAGACAATTTAGCGATTAAATGTGATCGTTATCTCTCAACAGGGGACGATTTAATTTCTGGCTTAAAAACAATTGAACTACAAGGGTCTAAAACACCTGGAGAATTGAGTTTTATTTTAGATGATACAACGTTAATTACGGCTGACCTTATAAGGGCTCATAAAGCTAATGAACTTATGCTTCTTCCTAAGGAAAAATTGAATGACTATGAAAAGGCTAAGGAATCAATTGCAAAGTTACTAGAGTTTAAAGAGATTGAAACGATTTTGATGGGAGATGGTTGGCATATATTTGAAGGTGCCACTAAGAAACTAGCGAAGTTTTACCAACAGTTAGCTTAGGTAAAGCTACTGGGAAGAGTTTTGTTTCAAAGATTACGAATTTTCTATGTGTTATTAAAAAAAATATTAATCTCAAA
>JABJPQ010000637.1 GCA_018663815.1 Halobacteriovoraceae bacterium
AGAGTTGCTCCAATAAGCTTAGATTCAACTTTTCTGTAAACCATTTTGTCCTTAAGAGAAACCTCCATATCGCTTACCTTGGCAAATGAGTCGAGAAAGTGCGCATCAAAAATAATTTTGTTTTTTTTCAACACACCAACTTTTTTCTTTGAACTAAATAATCCACTACCTTCAACAAAGATATTATTATCTTTATCAATAGAGGTTTCTGTGTATCGACATCCCCAAAATAAAAAGGCACAACCACCAGCTCCTTCAGTGTAACGAGCAGATTGTCCACTGAAAACTAACTCACGGTCAAAGACACTAATTTTCTCCTTAAGTTGCACCTTACAAGCATTTTGAGGCACTGGCTTGTTTGCACAAGATGTTACTAGTATACATAATCCAATTAATTTTAATGTTGTGTTTTTCATTTTTTCTCCATTTTCTAGTTAGAATTGTTTGCTGTTGTCACTTATAGAATATTGCTGAATTTGGTAATGATGAATGAATTGATAGTATAATTTGTATGCTTTAGTTGTAGTTTAGGTATACTTGTCATGATTTAGGTTTGTAATGTCAATACAACCTTCACATTGAAGTCTGTGGATGATAGATATATTTAAGAGATTACGGAGAGAGAATGAAAATATTTTTTATATTATTTACAGTGTCGATGACCTGTTGCACCTATGCGTCAGAAGTAAGTGATGATGCTCAGTTTTTTGAGTATTTTGAACAACAATTAAAGAGTAAAACCTTTTCCCAGTTACATCCTTGTGAACATATTAGTCGATATCAGGACAGGCTAGAATCCTATGAAGTTATGTGTGATGGTAGTGCGAGAAATCAAACTTGTTTTAGTCTTATTTTAACGAGTGATAAAGAATTTGATAAAAGTGTGTTTGACTGTAATGAAAATATGCAACAAATTGTCTCGACGAACGGGGATGTGGAATATTACTCAAAAGAAGAGTTTCAACATAATAAGGGGAATTATGTCAGATTATTTTTTGAGAATGCAGAGGAATTAATTGGCTACCGAGCTGACTTTAAGATTCTTAGTTATAAAAAAGCTAAAATGACTCTGGGGCACTTGAGTGGGAGATCTCGAAAAATTGATATTATTAATGTTTTTGGTGAGATTATCTTTAAAGATTTTAACTACACAGAAAAATTTATTTTAAGTGTTTCACCTAACGTTGCTGCAACAATGCAAGTTCTTCGATTTAGGATGGGAAGTTCAAATATTACTCGTTTTTTAGATTATAAGTAGGTTATTATGAAGTTCGTTTCTTTTTATTTATTTCTGTTTACTTTCTCTTTTTCTTTGTTTGCTGGAGAGGAAGGGGGATGGCATAGCTCAGGTGGAGAACTATTTAAAGATGCTCATAATCCTTGGTTTGTTAAAAATACAAACACTATAAAGTATTGTTTTGAACATGATCAATCTAGCTTCTCAGCAAATCGAGCAACAGTTGAACTCGAAATATCTAAAGCATTTAATTACTGGCAAAAGGAATTTGAAAAATCAAGCGTTAGCAATGCAGTAGGAACCTTTAATCTTGGTTCTCAACGAATTGAACAGGTCAGTTGTGGAGTAGAGACTGATATTGTATTTAAATTCGGATATGGAACACTAACTAAAAAAGAAATTGTCCACCTTGTTAAACCTGAAAAATATATTGGTGTAACAATACGAAAGGAGTATGACCCTGAAAGTTTAAAGGGCCAGGGAATAATTTATATTTCTTCGGATAAAGGTGTTCATCGCTATGAAAACCCTGATGGTAATTTAATTTCTTTTGCTTGGAAAAACTCAAAGTTACTGCTCTTTGCTTTGATACATGAGCTTGGGCATGTTTACGGAATTCCTCATTCAGGAAATGGAGTAATGAGCCAAATATTCCTGGATCAACTTCTTAATAAATACTTGGTGGAAAGTTTTTTGAAGTTACCTCTTGAATCTTTTTTACAGCCTAATACGAGTATTTCCAGCTGTAATCTTGAACGAAAAATTAAAACCTTTGTTTTTAACTTAAGTCCAAACGAAAACTGTATTCGTATAGATGTAAAGAAAAATGGGGATTATAATTTATTTGCGGTAAATGATAAAAAAGAAACAAGATTGATTGGTTTTTTAAAAGGGATTTATCCTGAGTTGTGGGATGTGAATAGTCGTCCCGCAAGCATTTTACAAATCACTAAAAAACAGATGGTATTTACTCCTAAACAGACTGGTTTCCGAAATTTTATGTATGGACCTGTTAGTCTTGATCAGGGATATCGTGGAACGCTAATGATAAATAATTCGCTTCCAAGAGCGGTCTATTTGAAAGTTCGCTCAAATTCTTTTGCAATTTATGGGGAGTACAAAAAGAAAACTCAACCATTATTCATCATGCAATCACCACTTAGTATATTATTACTTAAAGAACCAATTCTCTAGGAGATAAAATGAAATTTTTATTGGCGTTTTCTCTAATACTTTTTCTTTTAAGCTGCAACGACAGCAGTAGTAATGGTAGCGCTAAAAAAGGTGATGGCAATGATGGTGATAAGGACGATGGTATGACCTGCATCGAGACTGCTGAAGGGCAAAGGGATTGTGAGAGCTCTGAAGAAGGGAAGAATCCAAACCGGCAAAACGATGTTGTTATTGAGGATACAGAAGGAAGAGAATACTTTGAGCAGTTTTTATTTAAAAAGGAAGACGTTGGTGATGACCCCGATTTTCCAGAATATCAATTCCGTTTTCTGATGGCCGGTATGTTTCGTGATTTTACTTCCGTTGCAGGAGAAAAAATGGGAGCAAACTTAGGAATTGGACTTTTTGAAGATGGATCTTTTAAAGTAAAATATTTAGAAATTAAATATACTGGTAACGGAACCTTTCAATCTACTGGGTGTAAAGAGACTGCAGGAACATGGAGTGTTATTAATAACTTTATAGAACTTGATATTAATGGAACTATTTATTTAAGAGGAAGGAAAATTTTTAAAGATAATCAGCATATGATTTTATTTAGTCTTGAAAGACCACTCCTTTCGGACAATGCAATTGTTATTGGGTTTGATATGGGACTTGGCTATACAAATATTGGTTATCCTGAAAAACTAGTTTTAAAATGTAGCGGATTTTAATTTTACTATGATTTATAACCATATTGATTATAAAGTTATTTTAAAAAACAAGATTAAAGAACTTCAAAAAAAAAGAAGTTCTTTAACCATGAAACTTATAGCAACTCAATTAGGAGTTCAGTCTACCTATTTTTCAAAGTTTTTTAACCAGGAAAAGACACATTTAAATGATGATCATTTATTTTTACTCGTTAAAATTTTAGAATTTTGTGCTGAAGAGATAGATTATATTTTTTTATTAAAGGCATTTTCACTATCTCAAGAAAAAATTCGTAAAGACTTTTTACTTATAAAGATTGAAGCCTGTCGGAAAGAGAAAAAACTCAATGCTAAAATTGCTAGTTCCGAACGCAGTCGCATGGATGATGAAATGAGCTACTTGTTAAACCCATTATGCCTATTAGTGCATTTTGCTTTGTACATTGATCAATATCGTAATTTTCCTTTTCGACTTTGTGAGACACTAAATATTTCTTATCAACAGTTTCAAGAAATCCTACGAGTTTTAGTCGCAAATGAAATGATAGAGCTGGGAGAAGAACAAGAAATAAAAAGTGTTAAGCCAAGTAAAATTCATTATGGCAAAAATCATCCACTTATGCGCGTCCACCAGTCTCTCCTGAAAACGAAAATTAACTCTGCTCTGCTAAAAGTGGAAGAAAAAGATAAACATTCTCTTTTAGTGACCTTTAGCAGTGACAAAAGAAGTTTTGAAAAAATAAAGGATGCTTTTCAAAGTTTTTTAAAAGAGGCTGAAGAGATTGATAAAAAGGCAAAAAATGAAGGTGTCTATCAACTCAATTTTGATCTGTTTAAGTGGTTATAGACGAAGCTCATACTTCGCCTATTACGACAGTATTAATCACATATTTTTATTTCAACTTTTCCTCCTAGATAATTTTGAGGGTCATAGGCAGCTTTAAGAGTTGCATAGGCAAAATCGTCATTTATTTCTTCAATTTTTATAAAACCGATTGTTGCAATAAGGTTTTGATATCCATTGTCTGAGTTAAAGCTGAGTGTCATGTTATTAAGGTTATTAAAACTAATCTTTGAAACTTCTAATTTTCCAGAATAAAGCGCCATAGCTGCTTGAGGGAAGTGGGAACAAGCATCACTGATTTCTTCATCATAGAAAGAATAGTTGTACTTAGTAGGATCAAGGATTGATTTTTTGGCTATAGCATATGTGTAGCGCCAACTTGCTCCATTTATTTTACCATTTAGCTCATTTTGGGTATCAATATCTTCATGAGCTAAAGCACCATCTTTGGTACTTGGCTTTTCATCTGCTGAGACTTCAGCCTCAATACAACTAATAAGTAACATTCCCATACTTAATAAAATAAATAACTTTTTCATTTTTTCTCCTGCTGTTGTTTGTCTTGTTGTCTTTAGTTTGCTACAGCGGTTTGATGTTGATGATGAATTAATAGTAGAAAATGGAGAGGGAAATTATACCTATAGTACAATATTTAGCTTGTAGTCGTGTTTTATTATATTGTGACTGTTTAAAATATCTTTTTTCTGTTTTCAAAATGAGTATGCATGATCAACAACTATGTGAGCTAGTAACTTGGTATCTCAATTATCTGCCAAGGATAATTCAATAATCCTCCACCTAAATTTTGAACAAAACTGAGGCTTCCCGCAACGGAGTCATAAGATAACTCAACTATATAATGATACCCCACATCCGTTACCAGAATATTGCCATTCGCTTTTTGCTCAACACCCCTCGGGGAGCTAATGATGGTTGAGTCGTTAAATGAAGCTAAGGTAGAAGCAAAAGTGCTATTGTAAACAACAATAGAATCTGTCGTTCCCTCCCAACTAGCAACAATACTTCCATCTGCAAGTTCATCACAACCATAGCCATTAGTTGTCGC
>JABJPQ010000638.1 GCA_018663815.1 Halobacteriovoraceae bacterium
AAGTAAAAAATTTGATCTAACATTTGTACTTCTTCCTGGAATATTGAGTGTACTTTTTGTGATCATTAGCAATGAACTTAATTTTATACCAAGTAATGTCTCACCCTTAGTATGGTTAGTCCTAGTGGTTTTTGTTGATGTTGGTCATGTCTGGTCAACTCTATTTAGTACTTACTTTCACAAATATTCGTCTCAGGAATTCTCAAAGCAACTTTTTTTAATTCCCGTTATATCCTGGGGAGCTGGGGTTGTATTATATACATTAAGTTCAAAAATCTTTTGGTCAATGTTAGCCTATGCAGCCGTTTTTCATTTTATTAGACAGCAGGTAGGAATTCTTAAAATTTATTTAAGGCATACAAAAAAAGACTTTTGGAATTTTCATTTTGATATTTTTTTGTGTTACTTGGTTACAATTATTCCCATTATTTATTGGCATATAACGCCTCGATCCTTTAATTGGTTTATAGAAGATGATTTTGTGATGATTAACTTTGCTAGAAATATTAAGGTTTTGTGGGGTGGGCTTTGCTTTTTTATTTTAGTTTATTTAATTAAGGAGATACTTAATTATAAAGAGTTTAATTTTGCTAAGAATTTGCATTTAATTTCTACCGCACTGGTATGGTTTTTTGGAATTGTCTATTACAACAATGACTGGACTTTTACCTTTACTAATATTATTCATCATGGAATTCCTTATTTTGCCTTGGTTTGGGCCAGCTCCATGAGGGGAGCTTACACCGCAAAAAATAATCTACTCCAAAAGATTATGAATAAAGGACTAAAAATACGTTTTATTTTTTTTATAAGCCTTCTTCTCATCCTTGGATTTTGTGAAGAGTTTGTTTGGGACACTTTTGTTTGGCATGAGCATAATGATTTATTTTTTAATTTTTTAAGTATTGATGTTGATCACTTAACACTGGCTTGGCTTGTGCCTCTTTTAAGTTTGCCTCAAATTACTCATTATATTCTGGATGGATTTATTTGGAAAAGACATCGTAAAATAAATGAGTTTAAGTTTTAGTCCTTATTACTGTTCAAAAATACCGCGCCTTTTAAACTCATTACGAATAAGTTCTCCATCATTCCAAGGAAAAGCCCAAGGATCATATAATTTTATTCCAGTTGCCTTAAAATAAAGTGCAGCTATTTGGCCATTATTGTTAAAAAGAGTATTGGGTTGTAGGCCATAAATTTCGTCTGTTATTACTTCTGTGGGAGAAATAATATCCCAACCTTTATTTTTAATTTTTAGAATTAACTTTTCTAAGCACAGAGCAGCTAGGTCATTTTCATGCAGTAATAGCATGTGTTTCGGACTCCGCTGGAGGATTTCTTGAGATTTTGTATCATAAAATTCTATTGTATCCCAAATGATTTCAGAGTAGGCATGGCATAGTTTTACTTTGTTAACAGTTTTTCCTGAGTACAGGTGGTTATTAACTAGAGAAGCCATAAACCAGTCTTGAATATCAAGTGTAACGTAGCCGTTTAAGTAGCCTTGCTTGCTAAGGTGCTCTCTCATGGCATCCCGTTTTTTTATCGTATTTCCATGCCGAAGCATGGGGTAGCGAAACCAAGGTTTAAAATTTGAAAATTGTTTTAATAAATTATCCGCAGTATTAAAGTTAGCAATATAAGTTTTAATCGAAGTGACATCAAAGTTATGATGTTTATGTGTGTGGTTGGCGATAATATGTCCAGCATCGTTATACTGATTCATTCGTTGCAATCCATTATCTTTGCTCAGCTTAGAAGTAATGACAAAAAATGCGGCTTGGATGTGGTATTTATTCAACATACTAGTGAGCATTTCAGTTCTTTCATTACCTGAAAATAATGCTGAATTTCTCACTGGAGCATCATCAAAGGTAAATGCTAGTTTTTTTGCATAAATATTGCAGCTAAAGGTAAGTAATGTGATAAAAATTAATTTAATAGTAGATCTTTTTGTTGAGTATTATTAGAAGATTCAATTAAATAATTCGTTAAAAATATTTTAGTTTCTTTATAAAAAATTTTAAATGGAATGTTATGGCCATATTGTTTATAGATATTTATTTTTGCAGGTATTTTTTGAGACTGGAGCTTTTCAAATAATCTCCTTGCTTGAGCTTCACCTTTGCGTTCATCTTGGAGTCCATGAAAAATAAGTACTGGTGATTTTATACTTGTGACATGTTTAAGAGCAGAACGTTCATTAAACATACTTTCATTCGTGCCACATTCCCTGGTTATGGCATTCTTTATTCCCTGGGGGGCATCTTGAAAGTATTGCTTAAAGTCATAGAACCCTGCGCCAAGGACAAGAGCAGCTAGGCGTTGGTCTTTTGTTGCTACCATGCTTGCCGCGATTGCTCCTCTACTATAACCAATGAGAGCTATTTTTTCGGTTAATACATTAGGCTTACTTCTTAAAAAATCTATCGCTGTAATAATAGCACTTTGTGTTTTAATTCCACAGTAATCTGCAGGACCGAGACTTTTTCCATAACCTGGCATTGAAACCGAAGCAATAACAACTTTCCACTTGTTAATTAGTCTTTGATTCTTAAGAAAATTGGAGTGCAAAACTGCACCTTGTAAATTCTCTTGATGTCCATGAACAAAGAGTAAACAAGGAAACTGACCAGCGAAATCTGGCTTTGACCAAAGAAGTTCGATTCTGCCATCTAAATTCTCAGCTGCGTAAGTGGGCATTTTCTCCTCGAGTATTGAGCCTGGTCATGATTAAAAAATTATAAAT
>JABJPQ010000217.1 GCA_018663815.1 Halobacteriovoraceae bacterium
TCCCATAACTACAATTTTTATCAAATCCATACTACTCTCCTGCTTTATTTTGTACTATATTATCACTTATGGAAGAAATAAAATACCACGGAAATTTTGTTAAAGTTACAGAAGAAAAAATTGATGGCAATACTTGGGAGCGTGTTTACCTCCAAAGCGGAGTTCAGGTATTTCCTATGAACGCTAAGGGCCAGATCTATCTTATTGAGGAAAAACGCCCCCATGAAAAGAACAAAATAAGATTAAAATTCGTGACAGGTCTAATGGATAAAGAGGGCGAAGATCCCCTAGAGACAGCAAATAGAGAAATGCAAGAAGAGATTGGTCTTAAGGGAGATCACTTAGAGATCCTCCTTCATCGTGAAGCAACAGGTACTATTAATAATCATTTTTACCAAGTACTTGCCACAGGCCTTAAAGAGTCTAAAATTCCCAACCCAGATGGTGAGGATACAATTGTTTCTATCAAAACGTTTTCCATCTCTGAAATCGAACTATTACTAGAAAAGGGTGAGCTCCCGTGGAGTATGGGAGCACTTGGGATTTTTAAAATCAAACAACTCTTGGCAAAAAATCTGATTAAATTCTAAGGTAATACCTGTTTATTTGGTAGATCCTTCTCTGCGGTTGCAAGATTATTCCAAACATAGTTGTATTGATTTTTAAAACGCTCAACCACCTCTGGAATGGTTATGAAATAATAATTTTCAAAGTTTCTTGTAAAAGCTGCTTTTGTAAAATTTCCAGCACCACAATGAAGTGCCCCAGATCCGTCAGCATATTCAAAGAGAATGTATTTATTATGATGAAGCAAGAACAGCTCTTGATTTGTTTGCATATATTTGATTTGTGCTCCACTTCTCTTAAGGCTTTGAGTATAGAAATACTCACTGCACATATTGGCACCGACGACAGGCGTTGCAGTTGGGTTTCTGCTAGGATTACATTCAATGGTCTTATTAGGAAGCTCATTAACTTTTCCGACCCAAAAAATATCATCATCTGCAATAAAACGAACTTCTTTTTTCTTACTTGCTCTTTTTAATGCGTTAAGGAGACCTCTGTGGGTAAAACGGTGAACAGCAATTGAAACCTTTTTTGCTTGTTTAATATTTTTAACAATATTTTTCATTGTTTTTTCGCCATCACTTGGAACGACAGAAAGTTTAATATCTTCTTCCTCTGGAACAGTAATTTTAGCTCTACAAGACTTCATGAAAGACTTAAAGTTATTTATTCCAGTAGCACCTGGAGAACCTCTTCTCATTCTGCTAAACTTTGAGTGGTCCTTCATTCCATTTAAAACGCATTCATGTGCTTGAGCAAAGTAACTTTTTCTTGAAGTCGTTAAAAAGTGCCAGTTTTCATGATGTAAAACAGTACCTGAGGACATATTACCAGATGAGAAAACAGTCGTTACTTTATCTGGAAAAGCATCATAAGTTGCGTAGATGATTTTATTATGTGCATAACCAATACCACCACTATGCCCTCTTAGGTGAACCTCAGGATAGTTTGCAACCCCAGCATCAATATACTTTTGAGCTGGTTTACACTTTATAATTGTTTGAATTTTTTCCCATTTCGTTTTTCTTTTTTGGCTTCCTTTTTTACTTCGTTCAGCTTTAGCAGTTTCTATTTGAACTTTATTTTTCACAGCATCTTTATTTTTTTTATCAATAATCAAAATGACTTTAGTATTATTTTTTCTAATGGCCATATCACAAACAGTGTTAATTATATCTGAATTTGAAAAAGAAAGATAAGCCATGGTGAGAGACTCTACGGCTGGATTGGATATAAGTTTCTTAATATTATAGTGAGGTGAGCTTTTTCTTTTTTGGTTTTTACTTGCATCATTATACTTACAATAAACATTTTCAGGTTTCGCACGAAGGGCATCACCAGCAAAAGAGTATTGTATTTGATTATACTCATACGCTTGGCACTGAGGATTTGTGAAATAAACTTGATAATCGTAGTATTCATAGTCTTTTATGCTTACTGCAAAGGCATTAGACGCCAAAAGTAATAATCCAAGTAATAATTTCATAAGACCCCTATTTTTTGAAACTTATCCATTTTGATACCATCCATGACGCCTAA
>JABJPQ010000457.1 GCA_018663815.1 Halobacteriovoraceae bacterium
AAAAAAATTATTAAATCACAAGCAGGACTTTTCGAAAAAGTCCCGTGATCCTATTTTCTCAAATTACAGCCACTTGAAATATTGATTAATTATTGATCGGCCGGGAATTGCTGCCTGTTTGATGGTTTTAGTTGCACGTTTGGTACCATCTTTTTATTGGTATCAAACATGCAATATTTACACGTATGAAACGGTTAGATGTTTTAAATTCAATTAGATACCTTGTATTAAGTGTGTTCACTTTTTACACACTATTATGTAATGCTGACATTATATTAAGTTCAAATCAGATCCACACTGGTTTGGAGAATTTTGCAAAAATTAATTTTACAAATAAACATCACATTTCGCTTGATCTAACAAAAAGAATATCTAAGAATACTATCGTTGAAATTTTAACAAAGTATACGAATCACTACTCTCACTTAAATACGAATAATTTAAATGAAGAAGATCTTATAAGGAGTCTTTGTAAGTATAAAAGAAACTATAAATGGTTTAGTTATTGTACACAAGATGAGATAAATTCATTAATGCCACTTATTCAGTTAGTATTAAAAAAACAAAACCCACCCAAATATCTAAAGACACACCAACTCCTTGCAAATTTAACTTCAAGAATAAAGTTTCAAAACAGCCTACTGAGACAAATAAATAAATTACGTAATTTCAAATCTAAATCGACCAATAAAAGAATTGTTTTTAATTTAACAAAAAAACAGGAACAAATTTATCAAAAATATTTAAATTTTTGTATTAATCAATATAACTCTGCCGAAGGGACTATCTTACTTTCACCCTACTACACTGAGAAATTTGGTGGCTGCAAAAAGCTAGAGATTAATGATGATTCAGGGGTTTATAAAAACTATAATGATCAATATGTATTTACGCTTCATCGGTACCCAAATATCTCTGAGCTTAAATCTGCTAAGCGCTCATTGCTAAACTCATATAAACGAACACTTTCTGATTTAAGAAGGATGTATTTACTTTCGCTGACCGACATGGCTCAAAATGATGCACTATCAGTAATAAAGACATCATTGATCTATGCGGAATTTTCGATCATATCGCAAATAAAAACTAACTCTGATTTAAAAACTATTCAGTTTTCGCTACAGGATCTTAATAACGATGAAAAGAACCTAAAGCTAATGACAAAGGTTGGAAATATACTAATGGTCGCATCAATATTTACTGGAATTGGCTCTGTTGCCGTTTCAATTGCAACAATTATGGCTAAATCACTTTTAAGAATGGCCATTAAGCAAGGAGCGAAAAGAAGTATACAGAAAGTAGGTTTTAAAGGGTTTGATAAATATTTGAATAACGCAATTTTTTCAAATAGTTTAATGTCTGCCTCCACTAAGCTTGCTACTGTTTCAGCTGTTACATCTATAGCTCAAAACCCTTTTTTACTGATCTTAAGAGAAAGGGAATCTCAGGCACTCGAGATTTTACAAAATACTATTTATCATGAAGCAGTTTCAAATCATTTAACTCAACCCACATACTTCGTATTACAAAAGCAACAAAACAACCTTCAATCTCAACTGAGTCAAACAGAGTGGAAGCTCATTTTCAATTCAGTGTTTTTACCTGTGGAGGGACTTGTTTTATTGCAAGCTCTAAAAACGAGTACTGTGGCAAGCTCTTCATTAATAAATGGTTTATCCAACACACCCCAATTATCTCCTTCCGAGCTTATAGGGATAGAATTATACTTAAATTCTTTAACCCCCGAAGCAAAGTTTGTTTTCTTAAGAAGTTTAAGTGGAAAATCACCTCAAGAAACGTCCTCTTTCCTCTCAGGGGTAATCCGCAGTAGCCCCTCTGATAAAAGCATAAATGCTGCAAGTGAGTTGCTAAAAACAATTTATCATAATACAAGGTATATTAACCCCGTTACAGGAATAATTAAATTATCTACCTGGGGTAAAAACGGCATAACAAATTTTATATCGCAGGTTAAGGATAAAGGTTTAATGCGTTTTATTGTTGCACCTCGTGCCCCGACAGAAAAGTTTGATTATTTCAATAGTATTCTCAGTCCACTAGTCGATCTACCTGTCGAGCTTATCAACCTAATGAAGGTTAAGTTACTTAAAGCTCCTCCAATTACACAACAAGCTAGCCTTATTCCAAGCTTGCCTGCCTCAATACTCTTTTGGGCCGTTGGTGTCCCACATATAGCAAAAACAATTAGCTTCGAAGAAGTATCAGAAAATTTTATTAATGGAGTTCAAGAAAAGAGAGTCGGTGCGAATTATATCGCTCAATGGGTAACACTTGGAAGTATTGATATTTTTGAGGCTAGTCATAAACTAATAGAGTTTGAGAAGGCAATAAGAACGAGAGATATGAACTATTTTACAACTCGAATAAATCAACTTATTCAAATTGGAGTACTTACAAGAGCACAGGTTCCGGAATTAATCGATATCATGATAGAGACTCTAAACTTATTTTCACAGCAAGAAATAATAAAAGACTCTGATATCAAACAAGCTTTTGATAAGGTGTTAAGTAAAAGTGAACTAGCCCAGTATTTACCTAAAGATTTTTCCCTCTATGGCCAGTTTCTCTTTTACCCAACAGTTTTGATTGATGAAATTTCAGATATTGAATGGTATAGTTTTCTGTATTTACCCGAAAGATTTGATCTTCTAAGCGAGGAGCAAAAAAAAGGAGTGAAAACCTTAAAACAGCTTCTTGGTAGTGATGAAATACCAACGACAACGATTATTAGTTTTGTTGCAAAAACCCTTTCTCAAACTGAAGTTATTGATGAACGAATAAAAAAAGCTAAAACATTGGGTATTCAAGCAAAAATCGGAGATGCTTTATACCGAATGCCTTATCCACTTTCAAATGTTCCTTTTGAATTTTTAACGCTTACTAAAACCCTCCAAGTTCAGGATGAAATTGATCTTTGGAATATTATTTTCACTCACCCAAGTTTTTCCCATATTGCAAAATCTTATCAAGCGGGAGAGATATCTGACATTGTTGCTTTAATGGAAACAAAACTTAATATCATTTATGACAATAAATATCTAAAAATCTATAATGAATCAAAGGGTACAGCTGATAAAGAGCCAAGCCTAACTGTTAATGAAGCCTGTGCGCTTTATAATGTAGGTGATGAGACACACCCTGATTTAAAAAAATATTTAGATCAATTTAATTTACAAACGTATCATACATTTACTTCGCAAGACATTGAAGCCCTTATGTACTTACTTACCCAAAACTTATTTGCTCATGCGATCAAGGCTCACCTGACAAATACAGCTGAACAAAAAGAAGAGCTATTTACATATACTAAGCTGACGGAACAAAAACTTGTCTATATATTTTCTGAGGGAAATTTTTATGATTTTGTTAAAAAGATATCTCAGATGAATAGTTTTTCTTGTCCATAAAAAAAGGCCCTCGAAATTCGTGAGCCCTCAAACAAAGTAATTGTTAATAATCTTATTCTATTATTCTTTGGCTCTCATCAATTATAAATCTATAAGAAATAATCTCTGATGCCATTATTTTGTTTAATACAGCATTTGTTTCACAGTCCGTATAAGAAGCTGAAACAACATCACCTGAATCACTGTACTTCTCAACATAATCAGAACCACATCTTTGACTCATATACTCATACTCACCACCGCTCATGTTAGAAGCTGTGTAGTAAGCAGCCCCTAAAGTATTTGCAACTGTAGATGCCGCTAAGTAAACTTCAACTGCAATTACACCAGGTCCACCAATTATTCCTAAAGCTCTTGACCTCGCTGTTCTAAGAGTAATTTTTTCAACTGGAACTCCAGCTTCAACATATTTCATGAGTTTTTTTTCTAAACCTTTTACAAACCCAACATCTCTACTATTAACATGAGCTGTTTCTCTTGTGGATTGAACATCAGTAACGACATTTGAAGTATAAGAGTGAGAAATATCGCCAATGGCCCTTGCTCTATCAATCCCTTCATTTTGATGTGCTAAATTAATCGATTGTTCAGTTTTACCATAGGGATTAACTCTACCACCGTCCTTATTGGTATAGCCTTCATTTAAAACATCTGCGAGCTTATTATTACCAGACAGATGAGATGCTGATAAATCATCAGAAATATGTCTTAAATAGGCTTTTTCATCAAATTTAATACTGACAAGACCACCACCAAAATATCGGTAACCCCAGTCGGTACCTTTTAAATTACTAAGATCTCGCGTAATTCTTTGGACATCTTCTTTGGTAATCGTCGCTAGTGTTCCATCAATTCCATGAAGTGATCGAGTTGTCATTTTTGCCCACGTTAGAGCACCACTCATATTTTTTAAATAATGTCTAATCGCTCCACCTTGTACGGCAGCAGCACCAGCATTAATCCAAGCAGCTTGAGAAGCAGTAAATTGTTTATCCGCTAATTTTTTTGCTTTTTGATTAGTATACACACCAGGAACTGGGGCAGAAACTAGACCAGACTTTTCTCCACTTGGAACAAAGCTTGCTCTATCTGACTTCTCTCCTCGCACTAGTTTTTCTTTAACAATATCATCCAAAATCGAAGCTCCGTTAGCAAATACCATGCTTGATAGTGTCAACATTGCTGTTGTTGTTATTATTTTTTTCATAAAGCCTCCTAGCCATAAAATTTATTCTTTAAAATAGTAATGGCTATTTCTTACCACACCCAACACAATGCGTCACCAAGTAAGCAACAGCAACTAATATTTACATGTACGTGTCAAAGTTTTAAACAGAACGACGGCAGGCATATTAGCGTAACCATTCAGGTGGGGGGCCCAAGTATCGAATATATGGGGGTTTTTTGATATGGGTCTGCTAGAGATTTTATGGATTCAAAAACCGGCAACTGCCTTTTCTTTAAAGAGTTTTGCTTCGTTGGGTGAAAGTAAATAATTTTTTAAAAATACGCCTAAAGTCCTTGTCATCAACGAGATCCAT
>JABJPQ010000403.1 GCA_018663815.1 Halobacteriovoraceae bacterium
GCCATGATCATTTTTTGTTAAGGTAAATTGATTTTTTAGATTACTGGCGAAAACTCCCAGCTGAGTTAGAATTTGAAAGCCATTACAAATTCCGATAATGGGCTTTCCTTGCTCTATAAATTTAAATATATTTTCTTTTTGATGATGTAAAATAAATTCAGCAACAATCTTGCCCGATCTGATTTCATCACCGTAACTAAATCCTCCCGGGATGGCCATAATATCAAACTGGTCAAGATTTGCTAGGTTAAGAAAATCAGAGAGGTGCATGATTGTTGTCTCTGAACCAGCTTGCTTAAAAGCATCTGCTGTTTCAATTTCACAATTAATACCTTCTCCAGTAAGAATAAGGGTTTTAATACTCATCACGACTCCATAGTTTATGTAGCTCATTAATATTAAGATTGAGTTGATTATCATACGTGATAGTTTCACTCGTGTTGATTACACCAAGAAATCGCGCTTGATTTTGCGTAAGGGTTTCAAATTTGTTTCTAGCTTCCGGGGAAACTGAGAGTATAAACCCTCCTGGAATTTCGTTAAACAGAAAAGCTTCAATCGATTCGTTTGGTGCTAATGCTGACGACTCAAAATTAAAGCCTAGCTTTTGAGGAAATAAGCTTTCAATAACAGAAGTGATGATCCCTCCTTCAGAAATATCATGAGAGGAATTAATCATTTTATTACTTATTAGTTTATGTAGAAGTTCATACCTGAGTTTATTTTCTTTCAGTTTTATTTCAGGTAGCTGCTGCAGATCAGGGTGAAGCGTTGAGTAATATGTTTGCTCAAAGTCAATTGGTCCAAGATAGTAAACAAGATCTTTTTCTTGTTTAAAATCTGTCGTCATAAAATGATCTATATGATCTAGCTTTGCAACGGCCGTTATTAAAAGAGTAGGGGGTACACTTATTTTGAGTTTATCACCCGTTTTAGTTTCTCCAATAAAGTCATTTTTCATGGAGTCTTTACCACTGATAAAAGGTGTTCCATAAACCATGGCCGTATCGTAGAGAGCCTTTGTTGAGCGTACTAATTGAGCCAGTTTATGTTCACCATCAGGAGTGTTTAAAGACTTGATAGGATCTGGCCAACAATAGTTATCACAAACAGAAATAAAACTTGGGTTAGCTCCACAGGAAACAGCATTTCTTACAGCTTCATCAATAGAAAACTGAGTCATAGCATATGTATCTAGATGAGATACTTGTGGCGCCATACCTGAACTAATACAAATGGCACCATCTTTACTTCCACCATATAATCCTGTCCACAAAACGGCGCCATCAGATGGGCCAGTTAATTTTTTTTGAATAAAAGGTTTTACAACTGTAGATGCTTTGACTTCATGATCAAATTGTTTAACCAGGGCTTCTTTACTCTTAATATTTGCATGTTGTATGAGAAATAAAACTTTTTCGTTCAAGTTTTTAAAATCATTTTGTTGATTTTCTGTATGCCATATTTTCTCGTTAACAATACCTTCAAATTTAGCCGTTAATTCCATGGGAATTAAGGAATCATGCAAAAAGTGCATATCCAGTGAAGCAAGTAATGTTTTGTTTTGGTAAATGTCAAAGCTACCTTTATCGTGGAATTCACCAATAATAGCTGGGTTACAGTTGCGTTTTTCAGCGAGAGCAATAAAGGTTTCAACTTTTTCTTTTGGAACTGAAAAAGTCATGCGCTCTTGGCTCTCGGATATAATAATTTCAAAAGCGCTTAAGCCGGGATATTTCAAAGGAATTTTATCGATATATACTGAGGCTCCATTGGTTGCTTCGGCCATTTCTCCCACGGAACTGCTAAGTCCTCCAGCACCGTTGTCAGTTAGACTATTGTAAAGATCAAGGTCTCTGGCTTCGATTAAAAAATCAGTTAATCTTTTTTGCGTTAAGGGATCGCCAATTTGTACAGCTGTACTTGGAGCATCATCGTTAAGTTCTAGGGAGCTAAAAGTTGCACCGTGAATTCCATCTGCTCCAACGCTTCCCCCACAAACGACAATGAGATCCCCTGGTGTTTGCCGTTTTAGGTGAGTTGGAAAACCATTTATTGATTGAGGTAATACACCTACGGTTCCACAGTACACAAGAGGCTTTCCGGCATAATTATCATGAAACTGAATAGCTCCATTTACAGTTGGGATACCACTTTTGTTTCCACCGTCTTCTATTCCTCGGTGTACACCTCGTAAAATACTCTTTGGGTGCTTAAGCTTTTTTGGAAGCTGATCGAGAATTTTATCGCTGTAATTAACGGGAGCAAAACAGAGTACATCAGTATTAGCAATTGGTTGCGCCCCTATTCCACAACCTAATATATCTCGGTTAACACCAAGAATTCCTGTGAGGGCTCCGCCGTATGGATCGAGGGCCGAAGGTGAGTTATGAGTTTCTACTTTTAAACAAAA
>JABJPQ010000523.1 GCA_018663815.1 Halobacteriovoraceae bacterium
AATTTATTTTCATCGTTATCGATTCATTTAAAATCATGAGTCGTACTTCTTTTTTAGCATTTTTAAAATCTATAGATTGATTACTATCATTCACAATCCCATAGAGTTTTTGATAGCAATTATTACAAGAATGATCATTTCCAAAACCTGGTAATTGACTATCTTTAGGCTCTACTAAACGCTTAATCGTAGATAAGACCTCTCCAAAGTTGCTGTCAGTACTGTTATTAATAATTGAATTATCTAAATCATTACAACTAAAATTCTTCTCTTGAATCTTGCACAATCCCCCTGAGCAACACCCAGGTTTTTCATTCGCAGCAAGTAACGGTCTCGTAAAGAAGAATAAACAAAAAAGTCCCAAGACTATCAGGGCTAAGTTTTTTTTCGTTGAATTATTATTTTTCAATTTATGCATATTATTTCACATATCTCCACTACTCTTATCGGATTCATTCAGTATAATTTTAAACTAATTTGAAGTTTCTTAAGTAATTATGCTCTAATCATCGGTAAGCCCCTAAAATCATACTAAAGGGTTGAAATACCGTGCCAATCTTTTAAGGCTAAGTCTGTAATATTTTGACCAATATTGCCTACTCTACTCAAGTATTTTAGGTTGTATGCAAAGTTTAACCTTAGCTAGGAACAAATATGAGATTTTTTCTCCTTATACTCATTACTCTATCTTCATCATTCACTGCCTGTGCTAGCCGGACTCTTACTAATTGCACGGCAGCCAGGGGAGACATTGCAGGGAAAATCCAAAGAGGCTGCGTTGTAACAGATAACAGTGCCAGAACATATCAGCTCTATATTCCCAAAAACCTTGATCACTCCCAACCCACCCGTTTATTACTTGCTCTTCACGGTGGAGGTGAAAAGCCCAAGTCATTTCGCAGATACTCCCAACTTGAAACTGAAATGAAAAAATCAGACACGACATTTATCATAGTCTACCCTACCGGTTTCAAAAAACACTGGAATGATGGCCGACAAAACTCTTACGAAGATAAAAATGATTTATTATTTTTAGCCGACTTAATTGTCCATTTAAAAGATACCGTTACACTTAATATCTCCAGCACTTTTATCGCAGGTATGAGTAACGGTGCCCTGATGGCCAATAGTTTTGCTTGTCACCGACCTGACCTTATTCATGGAGTTGCAACTGTTGCTGGAACAATGAGCTACCCAGATGCTAAAGCCTGCCAAACAGGAAAGCCGTTACCGTCATTAGTTATTTTTGGAAACAAAGATACAACTTTTTTAAATTCAAATATCATGGTCAATCCCATTAATCCCTCTAAGCAAATTGGAAGACATATTGGAATTGCCAATACACTATCAACTTGGAAAAAAAGAAATAACTGCACTGAACCCGCTAATATTTTAGGCCCACTAAATCCAGTAAAAAATGATCACACATCTTATAAGATAACTTTATTTGATAAATGTTTGGCCCCTGTTAAATATATTGAAATTATTGGGGGAGGTCATAGGTGGGCAGATCCAACAGCTAAAAATGGTTGGTTGATTGTAAAGAAACTCAACTTGGGTTATGCATCTCATGACATTAGTGCCGCTAAAGAAATACTAGAATTTTTTAAGCAGTTTTAATCTAAAAACCCATCCCGATGTAAAAAGGTCATCTCAGGAAACTGAATATTTAGGGGAGCATCCACAATAGAATTAAAAATATATAAAAACTCATCCGTCGTAAGCATTTTAGAAGTATCGATCTCTGAGTAGTCTTGCCATAAAGGTGTATCGACGGCGCCAACAAAAAGATTACTAAAACGTATTTGATATTTTTTCCACTCTTTTTCAAAGACTCCCAGCATTCCCTTTCTAGCAAACTCAGCACTACTATAAGAACAAGTATTTGGAAAAAATCTCTTTGCCGAGATTGAAAAAAGATTAATCAGATGGGTCTCATCCGCTAAAATAAGCGGCTCAAATTGCTTTAGAAAGTTAAAGTATCCAATGACATTAGTTTCAAGGTGCATGCGCATATCAAGCGCTGTGGAGTCTGTGATAGACTTCATATCGCACATACCTGCTGCATTAACGAGGACGTCCACAACATCAGACTCTGCCTTGACTTCATTAATAAAATTTCGGATGTGTTTTTCTTGGGTAATATCTATTTCAAGGTCAACAAAGTTATCATGCACAAGTGTTGATTCACTTCGACTTCCACCATAAACAAGAAAACCTCTTTCTAAAAGAGAACTTGCACAAGCAAGTCCTAATCCAGAAGAGGTTCCAAGTACGATAGCGACTTTATTCATTTTTACTTCGCTATACCAACAGCTCTAGTCTCACGTAGTACGGAAACTTTAATTGTTCCAGGGTAAGACATTTCTTCTTCAATTTTCTTAGCTATATCACGAGAGAGAACAACTGTTTGTTCATCACTAATTTTATCATTTTCAACCAGAACCCTAATTTCACGCCCAGCTGAAATGGCATAAGTATTATAAACACCGTCAAAAGAATTTGCGATATTTTCAATATCTGCAACTCTTGAAACATAAGACTCTTTTAAGAACTTACGCACACCTGGCCTCGCACCACTAAGTGCATCTGCGGCCATAACTAAGTGAGCGAGAACTGTTTCTGGCTTCACATCTTCATGATGGGCACGAACAGCGTGAACAATATCTGGATCTTCTCCATATTTCTTAATAAAGTCTGCTCCAACAACTGCGTGAGATCCCTCAGCAGAAGCATCAATCGCTTTTCCAATATCGTGTAATAGACCAGCTCTTCTTGCTTGCTTAACATTTAAGCCAAGCTCTGCGGCCATGGCCCCACATAAGAAACCAACTTCTAACGAATGTTGATATTGATTTTGCATATAAGATGTACGGTAATTTAGAGCACCAAGCATTTTTAAAATCTCTGGGTGAAGACCATGGATACCAATTTCCATTTGGGCTTTTTCACCAAGCTCTCTTAATCTTAGCTCTAGTTCATGTTTAGATTTATCATGAAATTCTTCAATTTTTGCAGGATGAATTCTTCCATCTGCAATTAATTTTTCAATGGTTAGTTTGGCCACTTGTTTTCTAACAACGTTAAACGTTGAAATAATAACCATGCCTGGGGTGTCATCAATAATTAAATCAACACCACATATTTGTTCAAAGGCTCGAATATTTCGACCTTCACGACCAATGAGACGACCTTTAATTTCGTCGCCAGGAAGCTCAACTGAAGCAATCGTTTGTTCAGCCACAAACTCTCCTGCAAATCTTTGCAGCGCAATTCCTAAGATTCTACGAGCACGTTTTTCAGCATCCTCATTCGCTTCATCTTCAATTCTTTTAAGCATCTTAGCAGCATCAACTCTTGCATCCTCTTCCATAACTTGAATCAGCTCTTTTTTCGCTTCATCTTTAGTCATGCCAGCAACTTTTTCTAGTTTTTCAGAGATGTCATTTTGTCTTTCTAAAAGTTTTCCACGCTCAATTTGAGTTTGAGCTTTTTCTTTATTCAGCTCTTCTTCTTTTCTAACAATTTCTTTTAAGTCTCTTTCTTTCGCTTCTGTTTTTTGATCAAGGCTAATTTCTTTTTTAGTAATGGTTCTTTCTTGATCTTGTAAAGATTGAGTTCTCTTAGAGTACTCTTTATCCAAGGCTTCTCTTTCGTCAGAAATGATTTGTTTAGCGTCTAAGCGAGCTGATCTTCTCGTTTCATTAGCTGCATTTTCTGCATTTTTTAAGATGTTTTGTGCTTCTTTTTCTTTTTCACTATTAAGGTTTTTTACCTTGCCTAAGGAAACTACATAGGCAATTACGGCACCAACCACAAAGGTGAGAGCTGCAATTAGCATACTTTCAGTTGTCATATTATTTTCCCCTTATTATTTCTTTTTCAGTAACTATATAATCTAAACTAACATCATGTTTTTCACGGTAAACATTTTCAACTTCTTGTAATGAATAAAAGACTCCGATCTTAACTCCTTTGAAATCTTTTAAAAAAGAATCAAAATAAGCCCTTCCTCTTCCTAATCGCTCGCCAGATCTAGTGTAGGCAAGTCCAGGAATCAAAATAACATCAGGCACTCTTATATCTTTCAACACATCAAGCTCAAGTTTTTGACCATAATCATTGGTCAATATTTTCTCAAACTCAACTGCATGATAAGTTAAATGAACTTCTTCATGCATATGAACTAAAAGATGTTCAGTAACAAAATTACTTCTGTTGCTACTCATCCATTTTGGTTCAAACTTCATTGGCATATACACACCAAGTTTGAATCCATGACTAAATTTTTCGGAATATAATTGTACTAATAGGTCGTTAAGATTTTTAGAAAGCTGTAAATCTAAATCACTTAGACTTGTCTTCGCAGCCTCTAGTTTTTGCTTCATTAAATCTCTTAATGCTGATTTTCTCACAGATGTTAACTATGAGAAAGACTGCATTGAACCTGGAGATACTTTCTCTACATACTGGAGAGCATCTTCAATTCCAGACTTAAGTGCAAAAACACTATCTTTATAATCTGCTTCTGTGTCCAAACATCTCGAAGCAAGATTTAGAGCACTAAGAACGGCCAAATCAGAATCCTTTAAACTTGAGTTCTTCTCTTTGACTTTATCAATTTCATCTCGCAAAAGATTAATTGCTGCTAGTGCCTTATTATTTTTATCCTCATCCGATTTTACTCGTATGGTACAACCTAATATATTATATTCCGTTTGGTTCATGGACATGAATTTAGGGTAAGGGAAATACGTCTTTAAGTCAATGTAAGCTTGGACTAAGCTTCAATTCCGAGCAACGCATTAAGAAAGTGATCAAGGTTAAAAATATCTAAATCTTCAACATCCTCTCCGACTCCAATGTAAACAATAGGAACGTCTAATGATTGAACAATACTTACTGCACTACCTGCTTTGGATGAGCCATCACATTTTGTAAAGATTAGCCCCGTTAGACTCAAAGACTTATTAAACTCTTCAGCCTGCCTTAAAGCGTTTTGGCCAGTTATTGCATCTAGTACTAACAATGTTTCATGAGGAGCATCAGGGAGGACTTTACTCATAACTTTCTTTGTTTTAGCTAGTTCATCCATGAGATTAGACTTGGTGTGTAACCTTCCAGCAGTATCGATAATACAATAATCAGCATTAATTTCTTTTGCCTTGGCTACTGCATCATAGGCAACACCTGTAGGGTCAGAACCCTCAGCAGCTTTTACAATTTCCACACCTGCACGATTACACCAAACCTCTAACTGCTCAACAGCTGCGGCCCTAAAAGTATCGCATGCACCAACAACAACTTTAGCCCCTTGGGACTTTAACTTAGTTGACAGCTTTCCTATGGTTGTTGTTTTTCCGGCACCGTTTACACCAACAATCATAATGACTTTTGGCCCTTGAAAGTTACTATCAAATTTATAAAGCTCGGTATTTACTCGCTCTTGAGAAGACAGCATTTTGTTTTTCATAAAAGATTTAATATGAGAAAGATGATCCTCTCCCTCGGCTAAATTAACCGACTTGAGATTCTCTAATAATTCTTCAACTAGGGTCGATGAAAGGTCTGATGTAAAAAGTATTTCTTCTAATTCATCGATCATAGCATCATCAAGTTTTTTCGAACCAAGGATGGAGCCAATTTTTCCCCAAACTTCTGAACGTGTTCTGCCAAGCCCTTTAAATAGTCTTTTCTCCCAAGTTTCTTTAGCAGGAACTAGGGCCTCAACTGGCGCATTCTCTGTCACTGCTGGCTTAGGGATTTCAGTATGAGCTATTTTATTTTTTGTTGGATAAAAAAGATTTTTAAAGGTGATAACTAATAAAACAAAAATTGCGACAATAATAAGGTAATCTATCATCGTAGGCATTTGTGTCATCTTTAAAAAATCAGCAATACTTTGAGCAATATTTTGCATATTTATCCTCTTTATTTTTCAGTGCCAATCTTTAGCACTAACAAGGTGGTTTTGAAAGAAATTCACCACCATTTTTGCTGTAGCTCCCCATAGAATATAAGAGTTTTTTGCAGTAGAGTTTAAAAAGCTACACTCATCTCGCATTAGCGGTGCGTAATGCACGTGATAAAAAGTATCTGCAAATACACTGGCCCTAGTCCAAATATTAGTTTGCAGCAAGTACTCTATTGGTACCAAGACTAAGTCACTCCACTCACCATTCGACTGGACTCCACCTAAAAATTCAGCCTTGGTACCACAAAATTTGGCCACGACTGGCAAGATAACTCGTTGGTGTGAAGTTAAAACTGGCACCATCAATCCTTTTACTTCGATAGTATTGAGTGCAAAACCTGACTCTTCACTAAATTCTCTTATTCCAGTTTCAATTGGTGATATTTCAGAGCTTGATTTGTGCCCCCCCATAAAAGCAATTTCCCCTTTATGCGTAGGCATTGAGTTAGATCTTTTAATAAATACGATATGATCTTCAACTATGAGCAATACAACTGCTCCCGACCATTGATCAAGTCTGGTGTGAGCTGGATTGTCTTTAGTAACTATGCTAGATAAAGAATCTAAACTTTGTGAGAGAATTTTAAGTATCATGGCAAAAAGACTAGCGTATCAATTTGAACTTATCCAGTTGATTAGAGATTTTTTTATCCAAAACAATTTTGTGGATGTTCTCACACCCCCTATGGTTGCAAACCCTGGGATGGAAACACATATTCACCCCTTTCAAATTACTCAAGCAAAAACGCAAGAACTCACATCGATGTATTTACACACATCCCCTGAATTTCAAATGAAAGAGCTGCTTGCAAGTGATGAGGGTTTAAATAATATTTTTACTCTTGGTTATTGTTTTCGAGATGAGCCCAAATCTGAAATTCATCGGCCACAATTTTTGATGCTAGAATGGTATCGTAAGAATGAGCGTTATGAAAAAATCATGGATGACGTTGAAAAGCTTCTTTTATTTATCCAATCAAGATTTACGGCCAAACATCTTTTAAAAACAAATATTCACTCATTTCCTCGAGTCAGTGTACAAGATCTTTTCTTAGAATTTTTACATTTTGATATTCTTGAATTTATGGATACTAAAAGTTTAAAACAAAAGATTCAAAAAGATTTTAAAGATGTTCCTCTCCCCCACGAAGAATGCTCATGGGATGATTATTATTTCTTACTCTTTTTAAATAAAATTGAAACTGAATTAAAAAACTATCCCTACCTCTTAATAAAAGAATTTCCAGCGCCACTAGCAGCACTATCAACAATTTCAACAAATGATTCCCGCGTAAGTGAAAGATTTGAAGTTTATTTATCTGGAGTAGAACTTTGTAATTGCTTTAACGAATTAACAAATCCACATGAACAAAAAAATCGTTTTGAATTACAAACAAAAGATAAAAAGGAAATTTATGATTATGAACTGCCCTGGCCAAAGGAGTTTATGTCTGTGTTAGAAGAAGGTTATCCAGCTTCTAGCGGCATTGCTCTTGGGGTTGAAAGACTTCTTTACTCACTGATTAATATTGAAAACGCTTTTTTTAAATAGATCCTCTTTTAAGGCTGACGAGCTTCATATAACGATCCTTAACTGTCGCAACATCAGATTCTAAAAAAATCACTTCAAGTTCTGACTTTAATTTTTCATAGGTATATTGATTAAACTCTTCATCTTTAACGCAATCTTGAAATTTATCTGAGCTTAAACATTTTTGAAATATGATTTGTTGCTCTTTCCACTTCATCGCAAGTATCGTTTGAATATCATCATTATGATCTTTTAGTAACGCTGTTAGGTTCTCTGAGGCGTATACCGATATTTCTGTTTTAGCGATAGTATAAAGAGACTTTTCCAAGTGATTCATTGCTGAAGCAGTTTTAGCTGCATAAACACTTGAGTTAAAAGTCATTAAGAAAGTTAATAAAAATAGTTTATTCATCTTTATATTTTATATCGGTTCGGTATTTGCGGCTACACTTGGTTTTATATTACATAGTCTTGTCTAATGCTTATACAGTTTTATGAAATTATAAACTCATTGCCTGAGGTATACTATCCTTTTCTACTCTTGGTAAAGATGAGCTTTTTTCAGAATCGCCTTCTTCCTCTCTTGGAAAATCGACTATTTGCTCTAAGCTAAATGAAGAGTCTAATACCTCAACAATATCCTGGCCCTTAAGATTGGAGAGATATTTTAACCTCATCGATGAGTAAAAACTATCCATCTCATTTGAATAAAGAATATCAAACATTTTTTTCCTGGCTTGAGCCAAATCATTATCCAGCAAAATTGAAACTAATTTTGTAGGATTCATATTAAGCTGTAATGAGTTTTGTTTTATCAATGAGTATAACTTTTCACTCTCATCAATTTCACTCGAAATATCTTCTATAAATGCTTTCACATCTAGGTTAGGGAGTTTAGATCTTACTAGTCCACATCCCGCCCCAGTGTAAAAGATACTCTTACCATTTGAACCCTGCTTCTGACAGTAATTTTGACTTGCAAGTTCATGTTTTAGTTTATTCCAATTCATTTTAGTAAGCTTTTGCTCAGAAAGATAATAACCTTTTCTAATAACTCTTAAGTTTTTTAGATCACCATCAATCAACTTTTTACAGTTAGGTATCAATTGTTCATTATCATCAATCATGCCACATCTTAATTGCTGCCTAATTGTTTTTATATCGGTTTTACTTCGAACAAGGGACAAAATAAAACTCATTGTTTGCTCGCTTGCTTGCTTACGCATTTTTTGAAGAGCTTCAGTTCCAATACTAAGTGTTGGACCTTTAATCTTTGAGGGACTAAATTCAATTTTGCGAGTATGTCCCTGAGCGTATACAAGCTCCTTATAAATTTCACCTCTCAAGCGATTTAATTCTTTATTTATGGCTGTATTCTTAATTGCATTATCACTTCCAAATGAAAAAGTATTCTTCTTAGGATCTGGTGAAACAAAGTATTCAAAGTTCGCCTCTTTTTTCTGAACCTTAGGGTCTGATGTATTAACAATCTTTAACTGAGAGGGTAAGAGAGTGCGGGCATGGGTATTATAGCTTAGTGACAAAACAATAATGGCAAATAATCCTCTCATAAAATCTCCTTAAATAGTGTCTAGCTCATATAGTGCAAGGGAGAAGCCAAGATAAGCATGAGATTACGGATAATTATCCACAAGGTAATTAGTTACAAAGCCTTTAAGCTGTCAGAATTTTGTACAGAATCTCACCACAAGAGAAAACTTAATCTCACCACAAGAGAAAACTTAATAACCTTTTAAAACCTTATCTAATCTAAGTGAGTAAATACTATGGTGGGGAACAGTAAAACGAGATTTCACAACAGACTTAAGAACATTAAAATACCCTGGTTCCCACAAATCTGAAATAATAAGCTTGTCATTGATAACAGTTAAACTTGCAGCTGAAAGCACTCCCTCATCGCCAAGCAATTGGTACTGAAGCACTTGGTTTCCTGCTTCATCAATAAAAGTTATGGAACCAAAGTTATCAGCAACGGCAAATAATTTATATTTTTTGAGATAAACAATTCCATCCGGCCATGACCATGCTCCTTCAAAAGGACTGAATTGATAGGGTGATAAGTCAGTAATTTTTTCCTCTGGTTTGATATCACTATCGATTTTATAAATACCATAGTTCATCGTATCAGCTACAATCAGTGAGCTTTTGTCAGAATTAAAACTGATTCCATTTGCTAGCGTCATACCGGTTACAATTGCGTGCTCGTTAGAATTAAACACGATCGGTTGGTAAGGATTTTCAAAGTAGCTTAACTGATACCTCTGAACAGTATCCATTGACGCTATAAAGATAACATCAAGTTCCTCATCAACAAGAATGGAATTTACTGCATTTGCATCTGTAACAAGTACTTGAAATTTATTCATGGCATTGGGAGTATACCGAATGAGAGAGCCTCCCCGATATTCAGGTGCTGCGATGTAAACACGATCTTTAGAATCAATAGCAATACCAAAAATGGCCATTTCTTGTTCCCAACCAGGAAGTTCTGCCATACTGATATATCTTTTTGATTTTCTATTGATGTCGACTTTCCAAACTTCAGCTAAGATGGAGTAGGCAACAAGTAATTCGTTCTTACTTGTTTTTGCTAGACCTTCCGG
>JABJPQ010000625.1 GCA_018663815.1 Halobacteriovoraceae bacterium
CAATTATTGGTTTTGATTTACTGCCTGATAGTATGTCTGCATTATACGTCGAAATATCTCGTCGTGGTGTTATTGAGCTAAATTCGTATACAAGTCTTATCAGCTCAGCTCACTTTAATGAGGCAAGAAAGGAAATACTAAAAAAAGAGGGATGTTCTTTTCTTTATTAGGCATATATCAAGGAATATAATTAAGTGACGCTTTACCTTTTTATATTTACTTTAATTTATCTTGATATTTTTTCTCTTTGGACATAGGATTTGGCATGCTAAAGACAGGTGATCAAAAGAAATTATCCATTGAACTCAAAGCAAAGCAAATTAGCAAAGGGGTTTATGACTCCCCATGTGTGTCCATATGTGACTATGATGGGCTTTTTAAGCAGTGTCAGACATGTCGTATGAGACAAGCTGAGAAGACACTTTGGAAAACTGAGGGACAAAGTTTTAAGGACACAGTTCTCAGAGCAATTTCTAAACGCAAGAAAGATTAATCTATTGGAATTCGATGAATTTATTAATACTAACATCTGAACAATTAATCTCTGAAAATACGTATGAAGTTCATAGCAAAGACTTTACTCATTTAATTAAGCATTTAAAAGTGAGTGTCGGCAGCAGTGTTAGGTGTGGTTTATTGAATAGCTCTCAGGGTTTTCTTTTTGTTAAGGAAATCAAGCAAGATAGTCTTATTCTTGCAGGAACCTTAGAGGAAAAGTCTCCAGATGGACTACCAGTAAAACTGATACTCGCACTACCACGTCCTAAAATGCTTAAAAGAATCTTGAGAGATGTAAGTATGTTGGGAGTTAAAGAAATATACCTAATCAATACCTTCAAAGTCGAAAAAAGTTTTTGGTATACAAAAATTTTAGAAGATAAATATTATGAACGCTACTTTCTAGATGGTATTTCCCAAGCTAGGGATACCAACATGCCCAAATTACATATTCGAAAAAGGTTTAAACCCTTTGTAGAAGATGAATTACCATTGATCATTAAGGACACAAAAGCAATCGTAGCTCACCCTGGTGATTGTAATTCTTTTCCGCAAGGATTGAGTGGAGAAGCTACCCTGACCATTGGACCTGAGGGTGGGTTTACTGAGTATGAAATTAATATGCTTAATCTCGCTGGTTTTGAAACGAGACATTGTGGTCAGCGTATTTTAAGAATGGAAACAGCTGTGGTGGCATTATTATCACAGCATGCTAATTTCCTAGAATAGTGTATTTCTACTTAATTCTTCCCCAAATATTTTTTCTGTAATTCGCCATTTCTTACCTTGTTTTCTCGCAATGACATAACTGGGCATACGAAATAAAGCCTGATGAGTTATTACATCTTGTGAGCCATTAAAGTACTCAAACAATTCAGGTCGTCTGAGATGTGCGCGCAAAAAATTAATATTAAACCTGGTGATATCAATCTGATCATTTAGGTAGTGTTCCTCAGATAAGTCCTGAGCATCAAAATCATAATACTTAACTTCGAGATATTCATTTCCTTCTTTGTCTTCTTGTTGGGAAAGCTCAACACTGTCAGGTCTAAGGATGTGGGTGTCCTTTGAAAGTTTTGCTTGTTTAAGTTTAGTGTCAGCATCAATCAAGGTACTCGTGCAAGTTTGACAATTCTTCGCCGTTATATCATATTCTGCACCACAGGCATGACAAATTTTCAATCTAAAGCGATAGCCGCAAGGTTGAAACTCTAGCGTTTCTGGGTCGTGCTTTGCACCTGTGCATTTACGGCCAAAATGTTCTGCAACTTCACCATCGAGGCTTAAAATACCCCAAAAGTTATTAACAAACTCACATTTTGGACAGGCTACTTTTACCGGAACAGATTGTTTATTGGGTTTTTTTCCTCGAATTTGCGGGCTATAGATATCATGTGACATTCCAGTATAATCTAAAATGATACAATCTTTTTTATTATTATCTAACCTCAACCCACGGCCAATAATCTGTTGGTATAAGGATACAGATTCTGTTGGCCGTAAAATCGCAATTATGTCGACATGGGGAGCATCAAAGCCAGTTGTGAGTACAGAGACGTTGACAAGGTATTTAAATTTTTGTTCTTTAAATTCATCAATTATACTGTCTCGTTCATCGTCTTTAGTATCTCCAATGATTAGGTGAGCGTCACCTTCGGGCAGATAGCGCATAATTTCTTGAGCGTGTTTAATTGAGCTACTAAAAATCATGACTCCCTTGCGTTTATAATTTACCGCTATTTCAATGATGTTTTTAATTATGAGTGGAGTTAATCTTTTTTGTTGTTTTAAGATATGCTCTATGTCGACATTAGCGTATGGGCTATCTTTATCGACTAATTCTGAAAAGTCATAACAGGTAACGGGAAGATCTACTTTTACTGGCGGGGTGAGGTATTTATGCTCAATCATATACTTAAGAGAGAGTTCAAATATACAACGAGAGAAAAATCTAGCTTTACTAGTCTTAACTTCACCCTGATGATTATATTGATAAATCCAGCCTAGTCCCATTCGGTAGGGAGTTGCAGTTAAGCCGAGAATACAAAGTTTTCGACTGTGATTCTTCATGCGTTTAACGACGCTTGTATACTGAGTATCACCTTCTTCATTGATCCGGTGACATTCATCAATAATGAGTAAACTAAAGTTCTTAAAAAAGTTATCCTCTGCTCGCGCTACTGATTGAATGCTGCCAAAAATAACTTTCTCGTCTGTGTCTTTGCGCTCCAGGCCTGCAGAGTAAATCCCAGCGGTTAAATTATAACTTTCATACTTACTGTGGTTCTGCGCAACCAGTTCTTTAACATGAGCAAGTATAAGTACGCGTCCAACAGCAACTCTGGCAAGCTCTGCTATGACAAGGCTTTTCCCAGCGCCGGTAGGTAGGACGATAACGGCTGGTGAGCGTCTTTTACGAAAATATTTTAGTGTGCTATCAACAGCTTCTTGCTGATAGGGGCGAAGTGTATACATACTAAATGTTAGCTTTTCAAAGTGTTTTTGTCACTTATAATTGGATTCAAAGGTTCGATGACACATAGAGTGTAGCAAAGCTTGAAAGTTTTCAGTATTTTATATGTAGGTGAATTTTCCAAAGGAAGCAGTATGAATATTATAATTAAAACCTTAAAAGAGCTTAATATAAATGAGCAATCGATTAAAGAGTTGTTTGAAGTTCTGACGAAGAACCCAATGATGGCCATGGGAGTAATTGGAAAGATGGGGTTACCAGCTGAAAAACTGCAAGAAATAATGGGTATGATTATGTCTAATCCAGGAATAATTAAAGAAGCTGTGGAAGAGCTAGGTCTTGATTTTTCTGCTGTCGAAAAAGCTAAAGAAGTCTTAAATAAGAAATAGATATATACAGCGACTGTTGTTGTCAGCTATTTAAGTTAAAGCTTTCATAATCGATAAGATATATGAAGGAATATAAATGCTATTTTATAGACAGTTAGTTTTACTTTTTTTGCTTAGTTTTACTTCTAGTTATGCTATTGCAGATGATATTGAGTTATTTGTTAATAATGTTCAAGTAGAGAAATATGAGCATAGATTAATGGAGGTAAAGCCAGGTGATATCCTTGTATTTGATGAAGACCGTACTCAATTTAAAGTGATAGAAGATTTAGGGGAAGGAGGAACTACTAAAATTTTTAAAGTTGTGCAAATAAAGCCAAAGCTTTCTAAAATTGAGCTGGCACTCAGAATTCCTTTAAAAGCTGGTAGTACCCTGTATAGTGAAGTTAGACATACTACACCTTATAGTGATTTTATTGATTTATTTAAAGATGG
>JABJPQ010000497.1 GCA_018663815.1 Halobacteriovoraceae bacterium
GAGGTTTTTTTCAGCCTGGTTAGTGTCAAAGGCACTTCTATTTGGAATGATGAAATTGGAAACCCAAGAATATAATGAGCTTGATAGTTTTTGTAGTTAAAAGAACGAGGGAAGAGGATGGAGTTTTCAATACTATCGTCCTCTGCTGAATTATTTGAGAATTGAAAGCCATACCCAGCATTATAAAAACCTCCCATACCAGAGCTTGGAAAGTAATCTAAGCCAAGGGCCGTTCCACTAACATCATAAGAATTAGTTACATTTTCTATGACATATTTATTCTCAAGGGGATTTCCAATTTTTAACCTGAAAACTCCAGCGCTAACAGGTGGAGCTGATAGAATTGAGCAAAGAAATAAGCTTATAAAGAATGTCTTCATTGATAAATTTTCATTTATTTATTGTGAACTGTCAAAATGAGTGTGATAAAAAGATGATATATAAATCCCCAAGCCAATTCAAAGTGACTTGGGGTATGCTAAACTTTGTTTAATAACTTAAGTACTTAAATTACCAAGTAGGTCTTACCGGATAATCTGTTTCATCACCAGGTAGGGTTCCGTTAGCTAGTTCTTCTAAGTTCGAAAAGCGGTCTCCGTCAGAATCCATAAGCTCAATGGCTTTCATTCCGGCCATGATAAGTTCTTTTGAATATTGAGTAGGATCTGGTGTTTGCCCAAGACTTTCGAAATGTGATCTTAAATAATTTTCAAGATCTAACCCGTAATAATTCCTGTGCCACTTATTAATCGTATGACAAGTCATACAATCCATAATTTTAGTACCTGCAGCTTCAGGGTATTTCGTTACAAGAGCGTCAAAGATTCTTTCGTTTGGCATTGCAAATAAAGTTGAATTTAAACTTAAAACCATCATAGTTAAAATCAGTTTTTTCATGTTGTTACCTCTTTTTGGGGTTTGATTGTGACCTAACACTAAATTTAAACCATAAAAGATGTAATGGATCAACTAAACATTAGAAAATTTTTTATTAAACATGGTGTTAAAACAATACCTTGGGTCTACTTTTAGTTTATGGTTGGCCTTTGGAGAGGGTAAGTGAACACTGAATTGTATTGTTTATATAAGCGCTATTTATGCTATGACGCAGAGAACTTTTTCGTGTATATATCTTGGGGTTTAGGAGTGATTTATACTTATGAAATTAAATAATTTAAAAACAATAATTATATTACCCTACTTTTTAATAGTTTTCATGGCCTGTAATAAAGAGGTTCAAAGTGATTTAAAAATAAGCTCAGGGGCAATAGTAGGTGGTGAAATTGTCAAACCTGGAGATAATGTATCAAGATCCTCAGTGTCTATTTTTACTTCTAAGTTTGATGGTAGTAGCTCTTGCTCAGGAGTTCTCATTTCAGAAGATATCGTTTTAACGGCCGCTCATTGCTTTACACTAACGGAACTTTTTTGGGATCTATCAGGTATTGAAGTTGGTTTTGGTGTTGGTCATAATGATAAGGGATTAACTTTTAAACACAAAATATTAATCACAGATGTTATCTCTCGTTCTTTCCCAAAAGAATTTTTAATGCTTGAGTTTGGATATACTTTCTCGGACCTGATCCAATACCAAAAAGATGAGAGTTTAGATTTTAGTCAATATGACATTGCACTTATAAAGTTAGCAAAGAAGGCACCTAAAGAATATAAACCTGTTTCAATTGTAGATCATAATTTCAAGCTTAACCCAAATGATAAATTAATAATCACTGGTAGTGGAAAAACATCACTCGGAGATAACTCAAGCGTTAACAGTATTCGGAAGACAAATGTTTATTTTGTAGACTATGAAAAAAACCAAATTAAGTTAAACTTTAAAGACGGAATCGGAGCATACGAGGGAGACTCTGGAGGTCCTGCTTTTTTAGAAGTCAATAATGAGTTATTTTTAGTTGGGACTTGTTATGGGGGTGATGACCCTACAGAAAATGATCACTCGGATCGCGGGGCTTCTTATATGAATGTCTCTTTATTTCAAGACTTTATTATCCAAACAGCTAAGAGATTCAAAGTTAGCGCTCCGGTTTTTAAAAACCCTAATAATAATTAAAATAGTTTTCTTAAATTAATTTTTTAGGAATTTATTGCGTATGCGAAAGGATAATTTATTATCACCTCATGATTCATCATACCTGGCTGGACAAGGCTTGCCAGTGACAGTCGGGTCATGGTTTGGGTCTGGAACTGTTGGATTTATGATAGTAAATATTGGTTTAGCTGGATCTTCACCTAATAAAAATTTTTTAGATACATATTCATTAAATTTTTTAAAATTCTCTACTTGGGTATTGTATGAATCTTGATCAATTCCATGTGTTCCTGCGAGTTTGAACTCAGTATCCCAGGGTTCAATATATCTCATATTAAGATCAATTGCTAAATCAAAGATAGAGTCATAACCACAACCGCCAAAACGGCCAATTTGTTTAGAGTTAGCTCCGACCTGTCCGTAAACATCTCCTTTGAAGTTTTTAAAGCCGGCCATCAACTCTGAGTGTTCAAATTTTCCAAACATCCACCACATTGCTATTCCAACTCTTCCTTCGGATCGAGGGTCATTATATATTTCATCAACAGCTTTTAAAGGGATAATATGAGTGTCAATAACTTCATGTAGTTCAATCGCAATGGCTTTATTTTTAAATGCATCGGCAAAAATAAGCGAAGCTTCTTTCATGGCCTTAACCCAAGTTTCTTCATTAAGACCTTGATCTGTTAAGGGAGTCCAATCATGAACATCACGATCTTTGAAGTTACCATTAAAGTGTCCTTCTATTCCATTGCCTGTTGTTTGGGGAACATATATGAGGGTAAGTCTATCATCTTTTCCATATTTTAAGGCCAAGGCTTCTGCAAATTCCTTTAATTCATCTAAATAATCTTGATCCCAGCCTTTAGGCATGTTGGTACATGTATTGTCTCTAAATTTTATGGTCCATTTGTCAATATCTGTTCTTGCATCCATCCATAGTGGATATCCTGAAGAAGTTATGCTTCCACAGCCAGCGGAAATAGCAAGGCTGAATTTAAATTCTGGTTTGTTATGATTGTTTTTTTCAATTATAGCAAGTTGGTTATCTATTGAAGAAAAGTCAAAAACTTGGTCTGAAGTTTCAATTTTATTCCATGTGGTTCTGATTAATCCACCATTTGATTGAGCGTGGGTAACAATTGGGTTCTGTGTATCTGATCCACTTATCATTGAAGCGTATATCCCCGTTGCCTTTTCTATTTTTTCTTCATCATTATTTTCATTCCCAGCGTCACTATCGTCACCACTAACGTCACCATTATCATTACCAATCACTGGTGCAGGGTTATTACTTTTAGCTGTGATGCTTTGTTCTTCACAAGAGATATAAATAAACAGAAGAGAAAAGCATAAACTGGTAATGATAGATCTTCTCATTTATGATTCCTTCAATGGGTTTAAAAACTTGAACTTATATTATAAATCATTTTAAGCGAATTATTGAAAATAGTAAGAAGTAATTTAAGCGCTTTTGTATTTTCATATGAGTACAAAGTTTAAGATAATGAATTTCTTAAGGACTTTGGATTGGAAATGCCAAAAATAGTACCACTTATTTAAGTTAAGTATCTAAAAATGCGTAACATTGTCTTCTCAATAATATTATTTGTATACTAACACGTAAGTGAACACGATGAGGATAAGAGATGAATACAGCTAAAATACTTGAGAGTTTTGAACTAAGTCGATCGATAACCCTCAAAAATAGAATCATAATGGCGCCTTTAACCAGGTGTTTTGCTGACAAAGATCTTGCACCCACACAATTGATTTCAGATTACTATGCTCGTAGATCTGATACCGGATTAATTATTTCTGAAGCTACGATCGTTACTCCAAGTGGACAAGGTTATCCAAATACACCAGGAATTTACCATCAAAATCAAATTAATAAATGGAAAGAAGTAACTGGTAGTGTTCATAAAAATGGAGGCCAGATCTTTTGTCAGTTGTGGCACGTGGGCAGAGTATCTCATCCTACTTATTTAACAGGAAATAAACCTGTGGCACCAAGTTCTGTAGCACTCTCAGGTAAAGTCCCTAGGACTGAATTTGAGTACGGTACACCAAGAGCATTAGAGAATGAAGAAGTTTACGATCTTATTAAAAAGTTTAAACAAGCTGCTTTAAATGCAATTGATGCAGGGTTTGATGGAGTTGAAATTCATGGTGCCAATGGGTATTTATTAAATCAATTCATTCATCAATATACCAACTTGCGTACAGATGAATTTGGTGGGAGTCTTAAGGGTAGAGCAAAGTTTACTTTAGACATCGTTGAACAGATAATTGAGGCAATTGGCGCTGATAGGGTTGGTATCAGATTCTCACCTGGTGCTTATATGAATCAACAGCACACCGAGGGTGATGAAAAAACTTATGCCTATATTTTAGAAGAACTAAATAAGAAAAAAATAGCGTATGTTCATACAGGTATTTTTGATGACACCACTACCTTTGACTACCTAGGCGGAACTGCTACAAGTTTCTTAAGAAAGCACTTTAAAGGCAATCTTATTGCCAGTGGAAGTTATACGGCCGCTGCTGCAATTGAAGCTATTGCAAATGATAAATTTGATCTCATCGCTATAGGACGAGACATCATTGCGAATCCAGATTATGTAAAAAAAATAATCGATAATGAAAAGTTAACTGAATATAATCAATCTATGCTTAGTGAGCTTTATTAAGGAGAAATTTATGAATGATAAAATTCAATTATATTCATTAGCAACACCTAATGGACAAAAAGTTTCAATTGCGTTGGAAGAGTTAGGTCTCGATTACGATGCCCATACAATTGATATTATGCAAGGGGATCAGTTTACAAATGATTTTTTAAAGGTAAATCCCAACTCGAAAATTCCAGCAATTGTTGATCCAACAGGTGCTGATGGGGATAGCTTACCCATTATGGAGTCAGGAGCTATTCTTCTTTATCTGGCAGAGAAAACAGGCAAGTTACTTTCAAAAAATACGAGGTTAAGGTCAGAAACTTTGCAGTGGTTATTTTTTCAGGTAGGAGGAGTTGGGCCTATGTTTGGTCAGTTTGGACATTTTTATCGATATGCAAAAGATAACTGTGATCATCCCTATCCTGTCGAGAGGTATGCTAAAGAAACAAAAAGACTTTTAACCGTTTTAGATAAAAGACTTGAGGGAAAAAACTATTTAGTTGGAGAAGAATACTCAATCGCTGATATTTCAATATTTCCATGGGTCGGTTGCCTAGATCGATTTTATGAAGCGAGTGACATTTTAGAGCTTAGTACATTTAAAAATGTAAATGCTTGGTTCAAAAGGTGTAGTGAAAGGCCAGCTGCTATCAAAGGTGCTATGATTTGTGGATTTGATTAATTAGACAGTTTAAAGCATAGTTTAAAGAGTTTTTAGTGAAAAAAATTAAGGAGAAAATTATGAAGTTTACAATGTTATTATTTGCTTTACTCGTTTCTGTATCAATTAATGCTGAGACTGTTAATTTGAAAAAAAGTTCTTTTACTTGGAAGGGGGCAAAAATTGTGGGTGATTCCCATACAGGACCGATCAAAATGAAAGAAGCTGTTTTTAAAAATGGAAAGGGTTACTTCATCGCAGATATGACCACAATTGATGCAACTGATTTAAAAGGTGAATGGAAAACAAAGTTTTTAAAACATATTACGAGTGATGACTTTTTCGCAATAAAGAAGTATCCAACGGCCAAACTGGAAATCAACAAAGTTGATAATGGATACATGTATGGAAAGTTAACTGTGAAAGACAAAAGTCATGATGTCACTGTTCCAATTACAAAAAATGGAAATACGTACTCAGGAGAGCTTGGTTTTGATCGTACTAAATATGGTGTTATTTATGGTTCCGGTAATTTCTTTAAAAATCTTGGGGATAAAATTATTGCGGATACAATTACACTGAATTTTAAATTTGTAACTAAGTAGTCTCATTGTAAAAAGGTGATACTTACTTATGCATAAAATTCAAATTGAGCTGCGTAAATATGCTAGCGACAAAGTCGCCAAGAAAAATCAGTACTTCTTTAAGACAGGAAAGGGAGAGTATGGATACGGAGATATCTTTATTGGAGTCCTTTCTGCTGATTTAAGAAAACTAGCCAATGCGAATACAACCCTAGCTGTTCGGGAGATTAAATCTTTAATTAGATCTAAACTAGCAAAGGATAATATTACCATTTATAAAAAATA
>JABJPQ010000640.1 GCA_018663815.1 Halobacteriovoraceae bacterium
AAACGGAATTTCAACTAACTCACCTCGTTCAAACTCTACATCAGAGCTATAAGTAAAAACGCAGCTTTGACCGGGAAAATTAACCGCTACTTGATAAAAATTATTCATCCAAAACTTTGGGTAGCTCTGAGTATTGATGAGTAAATAGATCTTTAAATTTTGTCATGGCCATAATTTTAGCTGGCGTTGTAATATAGATCTCTAACTCCGGTGAGCAAAATTCAGACAATGCCTGCAAACAGACTCCACAAGGATACAAAACAGGTTCGGTATTCGAACAAACAACGACAAATTCAATTTCGGGAATGCCGACATCGGTAACACTGGCACTAATAGCACTTCTTTCAGCACACACGGAGATACCATTCACGCAAAACTCAACATTGGCCCCTGCAAATATTTTATCAGAACCTTTGACTTTTATAGCAGCTCCAACTTTTACTTTAGAGTATTTAGCATGAGCATTTAATCTCGCTTTTTTAGCTTGCTCATAAGCTTTTTGAACTTCAATTGAAACATTCATACATTCATTCCATTATAAACAATCTTACCTTCAAATAATGTAAGCTTGGTTAAGCCAAATAATTTGTCTCCCGTAAAAGGTGAGTTTTTAGACTTAGAAGCAAAGTAATTATCCGTTACTTCAAATTCGTTATCCATATCAAACAAAACAATATCGGCAACACTTCCCTCAGTAAGTCTCCCCATCTCAAGCCCAAATAAACCACCGGCTTGTTTGCTCATAAGATCAATACATTTATTTAAACTCATTTTTTGGGATTTCACAAAATTTGTATACACCAAAGGAAACGCAGTCTCTAAGCCAATAATTCCAAATGGAGCGGCTTCAATATGCATTGATTTTTCATCAGGGGCATGGGGTGCATGATCTGTAGCGATGGCATCAATTGTTCCATCTAGAAGTGCACTAATGCAAGCCGCTCGATCTTCTTTTGAGCGAAGAGGAGGATTCATTTTCCAATTTGCATCTAGACTTCCATCTTCTTTTTCTGGAATATCTTCATCACAAAGTAATAAATGATGGGGAGATACTTCCACAGTAACTTTATATCCATTTGCTTTAGCGGCTTTAACAAAATCAATAGATTTTTTAGTCGAAACATGTAATACGTGATAATGGCAACCTGTCTCACCACTTAAGCGACAACCTCTTTCCACATGAGCTGCTTCTGAGTCAGAATTGATGCCTTTAACATCATACTTATTTGAGATTTCACCTTGATGAATTGATCCACCTAAAGATAAAGATTCATCTTCTGAGTGATCTAATACAGGCATGTTAAGTTTTTGCGCTTCAATCATGGCCGCTTTAAAAACAGCTTCTTTTTGAACCCCTTTACCATCATCTGTAAAAGCAATGGCCCCGGCTTCTTTCATCGCAGAATAATTTGGCAGGTCATTACCCACAAGCCCCATCGTCACAGCACCCGTTGGGTACACGCGACAAATACCAACACTTTGGGATTTTTCCCACATCATAGAAACGACGTCAGCATTATCGGCCGTAGGCACTGTATTTGGCATAGAGATAACAGTGGTAAAGCCACCTTTAACGGCCGCTTTGCTACCAGATTCTATATCTTCCTTATACTCAAGACCAGGTTCTCTAAAATGAACCTGTGGATCGCATAGACCTGGAGATATAAAATATCCATTTCCGTCAATCGTTTGATCAACCTCTACTTTAATTGATGACTCTGAAATTGATTTTATGAGTTTGTCTTCTACCAAAAGCTCAACTGATACAAAATCATCACCTGTTTGGCCCAGTAAGTGTTTTGTTGTTTTAACATTCTTAATTAGTGTTTTCATTTTTACCTACAATTCTTTTTTTAAATATTTACCTGTTATTGATTTTTTTACTTTGCTTACTTCTTCAGGAGTTCCAGCTGCAACGATATCTCCCCCATGGACTCCACCTTCGGGACCTAGGTCAATAACGTAATCACTCGTTTTGATAACATCCATATTGTGTTCTATAACTAAAACCGAATGCCCAAGCTCGATCAATTTAGCTAAAGCGTCAAGCAAGACTTGAATATCTTTAAAATGTAAACCTGTTGTTGGTTCGTCTAAAATATACAAACAATGCCCTCGTGTGGCTTTACTGAGCTCTCTTGAGAGTTTTAATCTTTGTGCTTCACCACCAGACAGCGTCGTTGAGCTTTGCCCTAGTTTAATATATCCCAGGCCAACAGAATTCAAAGTGTAAAGAGCTCGGTGAATTTTTTTATGATGTTTAAAAAACTCTTCTGCTTCCTCAATAGACATCCCAAGAACTTGTGCAATATTTTGACCGCGATAAGTGATATTTAATGTTTCCTGATTGTACCGTTGCCCGTTACAAGTTGAACAAGTGATATAAACATCTGGTAAAAAATTCATTTCAACTTTGTTTTGTCCATTGCCTTCGCAAGATTCGCAACGACCACCTTTGACATTAAAACTAAACCGGCCCGCTTTATAACCACGTATTTTTGATTCATTAGTACTGGCAAATAATGTTCGAATCTGATCAAAAAGCTTAGTATATGTTGCAGGATTAGACTTAGGAGTTCGTCCAATTGGGCTTTGATCAATCTCAATGACTTGATCGATATTATTTACGCCACCAATTGATTGATAACAAACGGGATAATCTCTTTTTTTGTTGAGATGGTTTTTTATGCCTGGAACTAAGGCATGATGAACCAAAGTCGATTTACCAGAACCTGAAACCCCCGTAATGCAAACAAAACCGCCAACCGGAATATCAACATTAAGTTTTGTGAGATTATTTTTAGTCACCCCTTTAAGTTTAATCATCTTTGTAAGATTTCTTCTTTCTTTAGGAATGGATATTTTTATTTTTTTTGCTAAGTAGCATCCCGTAACGGTAGCTGATCTTTTAATTTTAGCAGGTGATCCAACAGCAACTATCTCGCCACCATGAATTCCGGCCCCTGGACCAATATCAATAATATAATCACTTGCCAGCATTGTCTCTTCATCGTGCTCTACAACAATAACTGTATTCCCCAGACTTTTTAAGTGTTTTAAAGTTTGAATGAGTTTATCATTATCTCTTTGATGAAGACCAATACTTGGCTCGTCCAAAACATAAAGAACTCCAGATAAAGCAGAACCTATTTGGGTAGCAAGTCTAATTCGTTGTGACTCTCCCCCTGATAAAGTATTAGCAGCTCGGTTTAACGTTAAATAGGTTAACCCAACATCAACTAAAAATTTTAACCGACCATTAATTTCTTTTAAAAGTTTATCCGCAATAATTTTTTTATCGCCCTTAAATTTAGTCTGCTTAAAAAATAAGAATGCATCTTCAATAGACATCGCCGAAATATCCATTATCCCGCGCTCCATAATACGAACACTGCGAGCATAAGCATTTAATCTTTGTCCCTTACAACTAGGACATGTTTGAATATGCATGAATTTTTCAAGATCTTGTCTTACTTTTTCAGAGCTACTTTCAAGATATTTTTTACCAAGCCATGCATCTAAACCTACGAAAGACTTTGTAAAAGTATAGGAGGAGCTCTCAGAGGTAAATTTATAAGTGTATTCTTTTTCTGAGCCATTAAAAAGTGTATTATAAACTTTTTTAGGCCATTTATTAATCGGTTTATCCTCTGCCACTTTTTCCGCTTTTAAAATACACCTAATCATTTGAGAATAAAATGATCCCGTATTTCCTAACGCAATGATCGCTCCATCTGCAAAGGACAATGATTCATCTGTAACGTACTTTGTTCTATCAAATATTTTTGACTCACCTAAACCGTTACAAGATTCACAAGCCCCAAGTGGCGAATTAAAAGAAAAAAGACGGGGGGAAAGTGCAGGGTAACTCTTGTCACTTTGGTGAGAATATAAATGTTCACTATAAAATTCAAGTTTATCGTCTACCAAAACAAAAATACTTCCTTGCCCAAGCTTAAGCGCTTGTTCAATAGAATCAGTAAGTCGCGATCTAACACCTTCTTTAACAACTATACGATCAACAATTATTTCTAAATTATTTTTTTTCGTTTTTGGTAGGGTGAACCCTTCCTCCAAAGTAATCATGACTCCATTTAATCTGGCTCGGGAAAAGCCCATCGACAGATACTTTTGAATGAAGTCACGGTGTTCACCTTTTTGACCACTAATTACAGGGGACATTATTTGAAGTTTTGTTTTTAAGGGCTTTTTTAATAAGCTTAAAACAATTTGTTGTGCCGTCTGGGCGTTGAGTAGTTCACCAGAGTCTGGGCAGTAAGCATCACCAACTCGCGCAAATAAAACTCGTAAATAATCATAGATCTCGGTAATTGTCCCTACAGTAGATCTCGGATTTTTACTCGTTGATTTTTGATCAATGGCAATGGCCGGGCTTAGACCTGTAATGCTTTCAACATCAGGAGGCTCCATCTGACCTAAAAATTGTCGTGCATAACTAGATAAAGATTCTATGTATCGTCTTTGCCCCTCAGCATAAAGTGTATCAAAGGCCAAAGATGATTTCCCGGAGCCAGATGGTCCAGTAATCACGGTAAGCTTATTACGCGGAATTGTAACATTAATATTTTTTAAGTTATGAACTTTTGCACCAAAAATCTCAATCTTATCCATGGCTTACTATATACTAACAAAAAAGTGATGGCTATTTACAGTTGAGTTTTTGACACCCCACAATGGCACCGGTGGTAACTGTACAAGCCTAAATTACTAATTTCACAGATAAAAAGGTGGTATACTGCTTGCAGATTATGAGTTGTCGATTAGGAAGATCGGCGAAGGGACGTGTATGAAATGGAATTCGATAGTCAGCATCCTCATTCTCAGTTTATCAATTGTATCCTGTGGCAAAAAGGTTACCGAGTCAACAAAGGCACCTCAAACACAAGAACAAGTTGGGGTAATTGCAAGTTGCACAACGAAAGCACAGGCTCAAAGTCTGGCCAGCGAACTTGGTATTCAATTTAGAGTTATTAATGAAAACAGAAAGCTCATTGAATTTATCGGAGCAAAGTTAAGCGAGTTAAAAAAACAACTTCCCAATGCAAAGTTTAAGGCCAATAAAATTTATGAGCCAATTCTAATCTCCGGTGACTTTCAAGCAAGTTCAATTTCTGATACTGAATATTACGGAGCACATACACGACAAGAAAGACCCTCCTCTGTAACAAGATACTTTCCACACTTACAGCAAATTAACGCTCTCAACTTAAGCGCACAAGGAGAAGGTGTTACTATAGCTATCGTTGACACCGGAGTTTATTATAACCATCCCCACCTCAGTCCAAATATTAAAAAGAATCAAGACGACAAACATGGGCAACTTGCAAACTCTATTGATGATGATCAAAATGGATATATAAATGATTATGTTGGGTGGGATTTTTATAATGGGGATGCCTATCCAATAGATGACAATGGCCATGGAACACATGTCGCTGGGCTTGCGGCCAGTACTTATATGGGTGTAGCTCCAAGAGCAAAAATCTTACCAGTCAAGGTTTTAAGCGCTGACGGGCAAGGGGACCTTGGAACAATTGCAGCTGGAATCCTTTATGCTATTGATCAGGGAGCTGACATCATAAACCTATCTTTAGGTGGAAATGCAGGCGATGAAATAACCGCTGAATTACAAGAAATTATTAATTCTGTCGCTTTAGCTAAAAGTAATAACTCACTTATTATAGCAGCTGCAGGTAACGGTGGAATGGATGGAATTGGAGACTGTAATGACAACCTGCCAATTTATCCCGCAAATATTCAGCAAGATAATATTCTTTCAATCGCAAGCGTCGATTCTTATAATCAACTAACCTCTTACTCAAACTTTGGCGGTACAACAGTTCACATCGCAGCACCCGGCGGAGATCAATCAAATGGTGGATTAAATTCAACTGGGCTTCCTTATTGTTATGGACCATGCTCTGACGACGATATTCCTTATAGGGCATCAATGGGAACTTCAATGGCCACTCCGGTTGTTGCAGGAGTAGCAGCGGTTATCAAAAGCGCTAAGCTGAGTTTAACTTATAAGGAAATTAAAGATTTAATACTAAATAATGGAACAAAGAAAGAAAACTTAGTTGGTATGGTTAAAAGCTCTAGTGTCGTAAACACACTAGAAGCTTTAAACTCAATTGATTAGGCTTATAATAAGTTCTGTAAAACTCTAGCGATCAAAGAAACATGTTCTCCTTCAATCCCAGGGTCATCTTCGATACAGTTACTTCTTTGGGCACTACAAACATTTACCTTCATACAAGTATCACCTGCAACGTTTCTTGATTCATAATAATCAACATCACCACGAACAAGGATACCTTCAACCATTAATGTCTTAGCGTTAAAAACAGGTGACCCAGAGTTACCTCCGAACGTATCAAGATTTGTAGAAAAATAAGCATTTTTAACATCAAAAATTTTGGCTCCATCAGCGTATTTCATAGGTAATCCCGATGGGTGTCCCATAACAAATATTTTAGTATTTTTTCTCGGTGCTTTTGACTTATTTAATTTTAATGGCCTTCTTCCAACCACTTTTCTATCTAGTTCAATAATAGCAAAGTCATCCATAGGTTCATACTTTGCGTAAATAACATTCTTACAGCCATAGATATTACTTTGTTTTACATTATTTAAATCAATTTCTCCGCCAGAATCTACTTTATAATCAAAAAGCCAAGAATTATTCAAACACCCGCGAGAACTTTCATTTTTAACAACTATTCCCATCTCTGTCATACAATGACCTGCAGTAACCAAAATATTATCCGCGATTAAAAAACCAGTACAATCTGCAACCGTAGGTTGATTTGAAAATTTTTGATCAGAACAAACATTCATTGAATTAGGGTCAGATAATTTTAAAATATCCTCAAAAGCAATATGTCCATTTTTTGAACCCGTACTGTAAGAGTAATTACTTATTCTTCCTGCAATGGATTTACTAAGTTCTTGAATTTTTTGATTACGGACATTTTTTAAATCAACTCTATTATCCTGACCATAAACAATCCGTGTCTCAGAATAAGCTTGAGTACATGCTAAACCAACCAACAATAACAAACATTTTCTCATAGAACTCTCTCCTTACCTCTCGAGAATTAAACTATAGAAAATCTTAAGGAACTTCAACTAACAAGACCTTACAACTCAAGTAAGATAAAAAGGTGTACCTAAGCCACTGAGAACACATACCTGCGCTACGCATTGTAGTTTTTACACAACGTGACATTTTTGTAGATTTCCAACGATGCATGCTGTTATAAGCCAATTGCTTATTAACAACTTATTAAAAAAACTAAGCATAGGGGAATTACAAATGAAATTAATTACTTTTACAGTACTTGCTGCGATGTCTACTCAGGCTACAATTGCTGCACCAATGTCACCAATGGAAAACTACACCGCAACTAACGTTGCAGGCTCTGAAGTCTCAAGGATCTGGGAAGGTATGGAAACAGACCTTAAAGGTAAAGACTGCTACCGAAGAGCTCAAATTTGGGCGTATGATATGCATGAACAAATGAATATCAATTCCAAAAAAATCTTTATTCATTACACCGATAAGTTTAATCGTGAATTAGATCAACTTGGAGATATAGGCTGGATGAAAAGAAAGTTTTTTAAAGCTAAAAAACTTGACCGTCGTATCAATAAATTAGTTAGAACTAATATTACTTGGGACTATCATGTTGCACCTATGATTAGTGTTGATGGATCAGACCTTGTTATGGATCGATACCTAGAGCTTCCGTATGATGCACCAAAAAACTATACTGCAAAGCAAGCTTGGAGCCTTAAAGCAAAACCAGCAACTCCAGAATCTTGGGTGGAAGCCCTTACTGTAAGAGGAGAACTTCTCTGGCAAGCCAGAAGAGCATCTCTTTTACAAGATATTAAAAAAGCAAAAAAACAAAGCAGATTCTCATCTAACAATAATGACGCTGACGATTTTATGTATAGTTCAAACTCAGAGTCTTCAGAGGATAAATTAAAAAAGTTACAAGCGACATTTAAAAAACTTGGAATGGACAAATCAGACCGAATCGATATCAAGTGTGAAAAAGTAGACAGTATTGCTGAAGTTGATATGCAACATGACACAGCTTGGTGTTTTTACTCTGTAGCACCAATGTACTATTATAACGAGATTGACCTGAGAAGCTTAGCCTATGGCGATTCCCAGTACAATTATGTCTCTGCTCCACCAAAAAGTGTACAAACAGAAAAAAATTATCAAGATGGTAGAAGTTATATTCAAACAAGGTTTAACCAAGATGAACTGATTGATGCCGACAAAGAAAGAAAAGTACACGACGATCAATACTAAAAATGCTTACAAGAAAGGTTTTCGAAAGAAAGCCTTTCTTGTTACTTAAGCTGCATCTTTATACAAGTCATCTTCACACAAATCATCTTGCTCAAATACATCAATCACATGCTTATCAATAAGAATTTTATTTGCTTCATACTTATCTTTAATGAAATCAATATCGATTATACTTACAGTTCGATTATTGATATAAACAGACCCTTTAAGACCTTCATTAGAAATCGTATCATTATTAATCTTTTCCGAGCTTTCCATGATTTCATCCAACTGATGAACAATGAAGCCAAACCTTTTATCTTGAATTCTTACAACAACAACCTCAAGGATAGAGTTATCAGCAAATAATGTTTTTAATTCTCTTTCATGTAAATTTAAAACTGCGGCAGGATCCACGAGTGGTAAAACAGAG
>JABJPQ010000608.1 GCA_018663815.1 Halobacteriovoraceae bacterium
AAGCCGAACTCTTGCCCTTTAAACATGTAATAGGTCAAACCTAGACCTACCACAACAAATACAACAATCTGCCCAGCTGCAAATATACCGTGATTCGAAAAAGGTGTTTTTTTCGCATAGTTATTATTCACAACAATTCCGGAAATGATTGTGAACAGACATGCAATTAATGCAAATGCGTAGCTTTGGGAAAAAAGCAGTTTTGAAACAATAAATAACACTAAAAAATAATATGAAAAATTTTGAAATGATAACTTTCTCATCAAAACCCCAACACATAATATGACAACAGCTAAACTTTCCAAATAAATGCTCTCACTAAAATTAATCCAAAGACAAACAATGAATTATTCATTGTTAGCCTATTAAATATTTTCATTTGTTTCTGCAAAGAATATTGCCGAGACATATAATTAAGCATAACCATGCCTAAGGCCGCAACAGAAGCAACATCAAACAACTTTATATCAAAAAGAAAAGTGTCCATCTTAAAGCTAAAAAAGCCAACCACTAAATAGAAAAAACCCAATAGCCAAACGGTGTAGAGCTGTCGATAGTATATTTCTTTTATTTCCGCTTTAAAGTTTAAAAATGGTCTTGTCCCAATCCACAAAGATACTATCAAAAAAACCATATTAAAAAAGCCCTCAAGATAGATATTGGAAATATTAAAAAGCTCTGCTCCAAACATCATGGTTGCAATTAAAGACGTACTTGTTAAAACATTTAGTATAAACACATCAGTGTCGTATACTTTATAATAACTCATTGTTAAAAACAAAAAATTCATGCAGCTTAAAAGTAATGTGATTGTATATAGCAAAAAAATATTTTCTTTCCACGAACTATCTATATGAACAAAGAAGAAAACGCTTAATATTGACAAGAAGATAACACTAACAACAGAGATAGACTGTATAAAGTCTCCTGTATTACTCCTCCGGTTACCTATTATCTTCAATAGTTGTAAAGCAAATGTCATTATTGATTTTAGTAACCTTTTTACAAAAGAGTCATCACTGAAGGCATTACGACTCAAGCTAATATCCACAAGCGATATTATAAAATATGTCATTAAAAACGTTAATATACTAACGAGCAAAGCAGAGTATTCACTCATGTCTTCTCACCCTCGCCAAAAGTCCAACAATAACAAAGCTTAACAACACAATTAACTCATACTTTTGATTGGAATTTTGTTGCCAAATATACATAACAACTAATAATATGAAAAAAATCAAAAGACTAAACAGGTTATTATAATTAAACATATAACTTTGTCTGATTTTAACCTTTCTGACGGTAAGTTTAAGGTTAGAACTCACTAGATAAAGTGTAACTGAGACTAAAAAAATTTTTAATATATTAAAAGCAAAACTATCCATAAATTATTAACCTTGGTTTGATACATAGATTAACTTTTTTTTCATAGAATTAAAACTTTATAGGACTAACAAAATCATGACCTCACTGGCCCTTGAAAACAAACTATTACACTCAGGTTCCAAAAAATTTAGTATTTCAGGTGTTAATTCAAATCAATGGTCCGTACTATTCAAACTTTTTTTTAAATCTAACTCTCAATTTAAAAGGAACATCTTTCTTTTTAGCGATGAGTCTGAGGCTGAAAAATTTTACAATTTTATTTCTAGCTCAGTTCCTACAGAGTTTTATCCCGATATTGGATCAAACATATACAGTTCTATGGTTCCTTCCGAGTTTAACCTGACTAAACGCCTCTCTATATTAAGCAAGTTGGTTAATGATAAGCCAGAGGAAGTCTCTATCATCACAACATATTCTGCCATTAACCTCTACACACCCGATCAATCATATTTCACAAACAATTGTTTTACTTTAGCTGTTGACGACATTATCACATATGACGAGCTCTCTACCATGCTTGTAACAGCGGGATACCAGCGAACACCATCTATTGTAGAGCCTGGAGCATTCTCGATTAAGGGCGAAATTTTTGATATATTTCCTTTCACCGGTGACCCTGTCAGGCTCTTTTTTTTCGATGAACTAATTGAGTCCATTTTTCCTGTAAAACCTGACTCATTAATTACTATAAAGGAAAACCCACTATCTTCAGTTAAAATTCAAAAAACTCAATATTCACTATTAAACAAAGAGTTTGTTCACAACTTTCGCTCAAACCTTCCTCGACCAAGCTTAATTGATCGCGAAAAGTTTAGCTATCGTGAGCTTATTTTAAAAAAACTAAGTAGTTATAATTTTTTCGAGGATTATCCTCTTTTTTTGTCTTATTTTTTTAAGCAGCCATTAACCCTTCTTGATTATGTTCCTGATTTTAATATTCAAATTTTCGACGAATTCTCATCTTTAGATGCTTTTTCACACTTTAAGTCGGACCTCAACGACAACTTCTCGAGCTTTAAGCAACATAACAATGAGATTATCAAGCCATCCCCAAGTGAAATTTATAATATAAATCAAACCTTACCTGACAACCTTATCTCAATAAACAACGTCAACATTACAACTTCATTTAATGATAACCTCGACGAAATAAGCATTAAAACAACAAGCTTACGTACATTGCTTAAGAGTCCTCAACAAACCAACAAAGAAGAGCTATTTAAGCTTCTTTGCCAAATGATTGAAATAAAAATAAAAGAAAACATTAAGATCTATATTTTCTATACTCATAAAAATTCAAAAGAAGAAATCTTATACTTACTTGAAACATTTTTTGAAAACACGACTCTTATTTCCCATATAATTTTTCAACACGACTATTTGCATGAAGGTTTTTTCTACAATCATGAAAAGATTCTCTTTGTTTCTGAAAATGATTTTTTTGAAAAGAAAGTCAAAAAAGCAAAAGCCAAAAGAGCAACAACCACCGAGGACTTATTCGCTGATCAACTTGCGACACTTCAAATTAACGACTATGTCATTCATAAAGATTTTGGAGTAGGACAATATAAAGGTATGGAAAGCTTAGAGCTAAGTGGCTCTACCTCTGACTATATCGTCATAAGCTACCAAGATAATGATAAGGTTTATGTACCTATCTATAAGTTACATCTACTACAAAAACACTCATCCAAAGATGCAAAAGTAAGCATCGCCAACCTTAAAAGTAAAAAGTTTGAGCAGGCTAAGCAAAAGGCTAAAAACGCTGTTAAGGTATTAGCTTTTGACCTATTAGAGTTACAAGCTAAAAGAAAACTCAAAAAAGGCTTTGCTTTTTCTGAGCCCGATCATATTTTCAATGAATTTTCTCTTTCGTTTAGGTTTGATGAAACTCCTGATCAAAGAGCAGCAATTGAAAATGTTATTGGGGATATGGTTTCAGAGCGCCCCATGGATCGTCTCGTTTGCGGCGATGTAGGATTTGGAAAAACAGAAGTTGCTATGCGGGCTGCCTTTAAGGCCGTTCTTGATAATAAACAAGTTGGAATCCTTGTTCCTACAACGGTTTTGGCGCTACAACATTACAATAGTTTTATTGAAAGATTTAAAAAATTTCCAATACATATTGAATTTATCTCACGCTTTAAAACAGCAAAACAAGTTAAAGAAATTCTACAAAAGCTAACTGAGGGAAAAGTAGATATTCTGATAGGAACTCACAAGCTTCTCTCTGAGAAAGTTAAATTTAAAGACCTGGGTTTATTAGTTATCGATGAAGAGCAACGATTTGGTGTTGCTCATAAAGAAAAATTAAAACTATTAAGAGAAACGGTTGATACGCTCACTTTAACCGCAACCCCCATACCTCGTACGCTGCAACTTTCTTTTCTCGGTATTAAAGACCTGTCCCTCATTAAAACTCCTCCTCCTTCAAGACAAACAATTAAGTCCTATCTAATTAAAGAGGATAATCATACCCTCAAACTTGCAATTCAAAAAGAACTCAGCAGAGGAGGACAAGTCTTTATTGTACATAATAAAGTTTTAGATATTGAAATCTACACATCTAAAATCCGTGAGCTTGCCCCACAAGCTCGTATTATATTTGCCCATGGGCAACT
>JABJPQ010000644.1 GCA_018663815.1 Halobacteriovoraceae bacterium
AAAAAAATATTACCTACAAATAATAAAGTTCTTTTTATTCGCATGTTAAATAAGTTTAACTTAAGGTTAAATTTTTTAAATGCTAAAATGACCAAAAGAAACAAAATGATCTCAAAACAAATGTCCACAATTTTAACGATCATTCACAGACGCTGGAACAGCATTCTTAAAGTTACACTTAAAAGGTATTAAATACCGTAACGACAACAACGAATATCGAGTTGGTTCTCAGTCGCTGAACCAGAATTTGACTTTGCAAAGCACCCATTTTTTGTAAGGGCCATATCGCTTGAAGTATTTACGCTTCCAACGGCATGAGCACAACCAGTCATAAAAAACTTCTTATCTTCTCGACACTCAATCCCAAACCACTGTGAAGCGACTCCAGAAGATCCCAATGGTGAAATGGCACTGGCTACGGGATGGGGTAATGACAAAGGATTTGAAGCGCAACAGCCACCCCTTAGCCTAGCAACATCCGAATATATAATTCCATTTTGCAAAGGAAGGATACTTCCATCAGCAACCACAAATCCGTGTTTATAATCTGTTTTTACATAACGACGAATAGTGTAACAATTAAGTCTTTCTTCAATACTTTTCTCTATCACACATGAAAGTACTTTGGAGTTTCCGTCTCTATCAGTAAAAAGTGAAAGATTTAGATCAAATATTTTTTTTACAAGACGAGATTTTTTATTATTAATTTTTCTATTATAGAGAACAACTAACTGACCAATATCGCTAATCACACCTGGACAGTAGTTACTATCACACTTCCCATCTCCATTAGACATAACGAGCTTAAGAGACTCAACTTTGATCTTACCATGTTGGCTCATGTCCTTTTCACCTGCAACCGGTGGATAGTCAAAACCATTTAGCTTTTTAACCGTTTTTTTACTACCATCAGGGCTGCTGTACCATAGTTCAACACTAAGACCTTCACTTTCATCAGTATAGTCGGAGGCAACTTCAACAAACTCTCCATCAAAGTCGACTTCTTCTTTTTTAAAGCTCACATCACTAAAGCTCGCTTTACAATGTCGTGGATTTTTCAAGATGGATCTTACCACAGAGGATAAATTTACTTCATCAGCAATAGACTGAGCTGATGTGCGACTACCAGAGATTTGTTCCGAAAGCTTCATAACACCTAAAGCAACTCCTCCCATCAAACCAACTGCGATCATGACACTAACAAGAGAAAAACCATTTTGATTTACAACTATTTTCTTCATGTATGTAGTCTAAGGGATTTTTTGACAAAAAAAAACCCCTCAAAAGAGGGGCTCTTGTATCTTAGATTTTTGACTTCGATCGGTGTGTTTTAAAAGCAGTTTTTCTTCTTCTTTTTTCAGCAGCTTCTAACTTTTCTTTCATTTTAACTGAAGGCTTCTTATACTCTTGACGAGCGCGATACATTTTGACGATACCGTAGGTATCACACATTCTTTTGAATTTTCTAAGAGAACGTTCTACGCCTCTTTCATCCACAGAAATATAAATGTTTTGCATCTTAATCACCCCCTTCTTATTAACGATAGGCTTCTGTAAAACAGAAGAAAAAAGTTTTGGTTAAGTTATGATAATAAGGTATATATGTCAACATGAGTGATGAACAGTTCAACTTATTTACAGATACTAAGCAAACAAGCTCCCCACTAGCGCACAGAGTCAGACCTTTAACTGTGGATCATTTTTTTGGCCAAGAGAAAACTTTACATAAAATTGATAAGCTCAACCTCACAAATCTTCCCCATATTATATTTTGGGGACCACCAGGATGTGGCAAAACAACTATTGCTAAAATATTGGCTAAAATGGCTAAATATGAGTTCTACACCTTTAATGCTGTTCTCGGTGGCGTAAATGATCTCAGAAAAATAATTAAAGAATGTTTATCAACAAAAGAAACAACTGGCTCAAAATCCATCATCTTTATTGATGAGATACACCGCTTTAATAAAGGCCAACAAGATGCACTCCTTCCTTACTTAGAGTCCGGTGACTTTATCTTGCTTGGAGCTACCACTGAGAGCCCAAACACAAGTCTCAACAAAGCTATTTTATCGCGTGTTCAATGCTGGCCACTTAACCCCCTCGATGAATCAGCAATTGCAACACTTATTCAGCATACGAGCGAGACTGAAGATCTTGCGCTCGATCCAGAAGTTAGTAAGTTTTTAGTTAAACATAGTAACGGAGATGCACGATCAACTCTCAACCAGCTCGAAACTCTAATTATCAATAAAGAAAAGATAAGAGAACTTACACCAAAGCAAATTATAAAGGACTATCTTTTTAGTCAGCGACGCTATGATAAAAATCAAGATCGCCATTATGATGTAATTTCTGCATTTATTAAAAGTGTTCGTGGCTCAGATGCGAATGCAGCAATACTCTGGCTGGCCGTAATGCTTGATGGTGGTGAAGATATTGAGTTTATCGCAAGAAGACTTATCGTTTTAGCTAGTGAGGATGTTGGAAATGCTGACCCAAGAGCACTACAGGTAGCGACTAGTGCTCATTATGGTATAAAAAACATCGGTATGCCTGAAGCAAGAATAATACTGGCTCAAGCGACGACCTATCTGGCAAATGCACCAAAATCAAATGCGAGTTACCTGGCCATTGATAGGGCACTCGAGTTTATCAAGGAAAACTCAACAGTAGAAGTTCCCACCCACTTACGCAACCATCATCCAGATAAGAAAAAGTATAAGTACTCTCATAGCTTTGAAAACCATTGGGTGTCACAAATTTATGAAAAGACCCAAGAAACTTTTTATGAGTCTTCCAAGCTTGGTTATGAAAAGATGCAAGATGATTATCTTAACCGTATTAAAAACTAATCTACACCCACACTCGATACCGCTACCATAATGCCATGATAGAATACATAATTGCCCACAGCCCAGATGATCGAGTACTGGTTAAGGCTTCTAAACTTCTTAGTGCGGGAAAAATTATTTGCTTTCCTACTGATACGAGCTGGACATTAGCAGCATGTTCCACCCAAAAAAATGGCATTGAGAAGCTTTATAAGATAAAAAAAGAAGGTCATCAAAAACATTTCTCAATTTTATGTAATGAGATCTCACGAGCCTCAGAGTTAGCACATATAGAAAATCATGCTTTTAAATTATTAAAAAAAACGATTCCCGGAAACTATACTTTTATTTTTGAGGCACGGAAAAAAATTGCAAAACTGGTGCAGGCATCAAAAACAGATAAAGAAGTTGGTATCAGATTTGTCCCCTCAACCCTAGTTGATAGACTAATAGAAGTTCATGGGGAGCCCCTTATTAGTACTAATATCATTCCCAGTCTTGTGGGCCTTGATGATGACTCGATAGACCCGATATATTCCTATCAACTTGAAGACTGTATTTCTCACCTCACAGAACTCATTATTGACCCAGGTGAATTTGAATTTGTCGGGCAATCCAGTATCATTGATTTTTCTAAGGGAGATGTTCCTCAGGTTATGCGTGAAGGGGTTGGGGATGTTTCTTTATTTATTTAGTTGAACAAAAAAAGGCTCCCAAAACAGGAGCCTAAATCTGAAAACATTTTACTCTATAAACTATCTAAAAACCCAATTAGCATTTGCAGAAGTTGATATTTCATTTTTATTAATAACCTTTTTCGTATCAATTAAAAACTTCGTCTCCATAACAACTCTTACTTTAGCAGGAACTTTAACGCCTAGGTTATTTAAGTCAATTGAAAGTATTGACTCATTAGCATTCGTTTGAATATTCATATCACTTTGGCTGAGATACTTATCTAAGATAAGAATATCTGAGCGAAGTCTTCTATTTTGAAAAATTTTAATTTGTTGAGTAAATTTTCTAAGATCAAAACCAGCTCCAAGTTTAAAATTAAGAACACCATTTCTCAACGAAACGTTTTGAATACCATTCGCAAAAACAGATTTTGCAGCACTGGCAGCAACGAGCCTAACTTTGTAAGTCATATCAACATACTTAGTTCCAGTTCCCATTTGTTCTGAGCGTAGTTCATTTTCTAGAACTAGGAAGTAATTTTTAGAACTATTAACAGATAATGAAACTCTATCACCCGTAACACTTACTGAGAATTGCTCATGCACAGTCTCTGCAACATCAGAGTTATCAAATTGTAACTTCACATTGGTTTCCACAAAGTAGTCATGAACTTGATATGATCTTGTCACTGTTCTCATACATCGGTAAGAGACTTGAGTTGGAACATTTCTACATTGTTGACCACCACCAGAACAAACATTTCTACAAATTCCTCTTCCGGTACAAACTGTTCGACACATAGGTGGTCTATGAGTACATCTATAACGGTACTCAGTTCTATAACAAATTGAAGGAACTCTTTCGGTTCTATACTCCGTTTTAGTTTTCTCTGTAGAGAGATTTAATTGAGTTTCATTTACAACTCCATTATAGAGTATTTGTTCTACTGCTGAGCTATCAGCAAATGCATTCATACTTAAAAAGCATAATAAAATTAATAATTTTTTCATAATCTCCCCCTAGAAGAATTAAGATGACATATCTACTATGCTATTGAGAATGATTACAAATGTATACCAAGTGCTAAATGACACCACGAGCACGCAATGTACTTTCAGTACCTTATGCCGCAAATGAGAGAAAAAATTATAACTTTTACACTCACTAATTATAAAAAAGCTTTTTCTGCATCGTGGTGTATATTGCAGCGGTTAAATATTTAGGAGTAACAAAATGGCCATTAAAAACATTATGATATTGAGCGGACTTATATTCTTAACTGTCTCAGAATATGCGTACTCCAAAGCTAGATACCCAAAAATATACCCATTCATACCGTTTAAAGTTAGCGACATTTACAACTCTGTAGAAAATCTTTCTGAAGATAAGGATTTTGTTTTTAATTTTATCGATATAAATTCCATGAATCTATCCAAGGCAAAAACAAAACTAAAACCTTGGACGAGTTCGTATTGGCCACTCAATAGAGGCTTAATTGCTGATCCTTATAAAAACACAGTTCGAGGTTATTACTTAAGTACGAAATTTCTCTCATGGAGTAGAAATTTTAATGTCTACAGCCGTAGAAAAAAAGGCGTCTTTAAAAATGTTGATAAACTAACCGAAGGGCAATTAGCCACCATGGCCCCATCTGAGAAATATGACATACTTCTTGGTGATAAAACTTTTGACCTAACGAGTAGACTTTGGGATTACACTCAAAAGTGGGGTAATAAAAAAGAATTTGGTTTTTTATCAAAACTATCCCTCGTAGGAGAAGATGCTCTTTCTATTGCCAAAGAAATGGTTGGATTTGGATGGTATGAAAGTGTCGATGATGCTTTTGCGGATGCTTACCAACTACGAGGAAGCCTTGCCGTTGACGAGGCTAACCGTCTCGTAAAAGAAGGGCAATTTAGTAGTGTTGAATCCGCAATGCCAATGGCCATTCAAAATGCAATTGCTGACTCAAAAAACTATGTGTTAGAAAAAAAGAATAATTTAATTGCTCTTTGGGAAGGTATTTGTCATGGATGGTCTACGGCCGCAGGCATAGTTCCAAGACCGAGAAAGACAGTAAAAATAGAGCTACCAGATGGGCGAAAATTAACTTTTTATCCTGAGGATATTAAAGCTCTTACTTCTCTTTTATGGGCTAATTCTTTAATTCAAGACAATAAATACCTTGATTCAAATACTGGAAAAAATATTGGTGGTGGTGTTATCTCTGAAGGACTGCGCTGCAATCTTGAAAACCCAAGGCTTGATAAATGGGGCAGGTTTTATGATAATAAACCAGATCCATTCAACAAGGACCACTCTCCTCGTTGCGTCGGTGTTCACCCTGCAATTTGGCACTTAGGACTGGTCAACTTAATTGGAAAACAAGGGCGTAGCTTTGTTGTTGAACAAAAGATTGGCTCAGAAGTAGATAATCATCCGATGTATGCTTATAAAATGTCTTATTTTAACCCCAGAACAGGAAACTTTAGTAAGTCTCTAGAAAATAATATTATCCAAATTGATCAATACGACCAATTTAAAAAGTTTAGATCTCCTAGGGCAAAATACATTGTAGGAGTTGAGACTGAAATGACTTACCTTGACTGGGTAAGACCTAAAAGAAGAAAGACCAATAATGAACGCAATGATGTCGAAGTGAAAAAGAGTATGATGTATGATCTTGAGCTTGATGAAAATTACGATATTGTTGGTGGACAATGGCGAGCCTTAATTACAGGCTTAGACATATTCAGTGACTTTGCTGGTGACAATGATTCTGTTGAGGAGAAAAACCACAATCAGCCTGACTTTTTTTGGGTAATAACCAAAGACTGGAAACCATTTTTTAATGAATTAACAGATATTGAAACATGGGGAGATACAACTAAAGCACCACCTCTATCTTGGAAGAAAAGAGCTTTTGGAGCACATAGCTTTATTTATCATCAAAAATATGTGTTCAGTACAGGCCAAAAGTGTAAAATAATTCATAAGAGAACAGGCAAGACCCGTGAAGTAAGCTGTGAGTATGAGCTTCCAAAACCACAGCCACTTGTTAATGTTGTTAATAAGCTAATTGAATTAGCCCAATAAACGATTGGACCATTTTCAGTCTTAAAGTTTAAGGTTATTAGTTTTATTACGACTTTCTTCTTTTTGAATTGCTTTGAACTCAACTAGTTTTTCTCTAATACTAAGCTCTGATACTGCCAATATTTTGAGTGCCATTAGAGCTGCATTACCAGCATTATTAATCCCCATTGTAGCCACCGGGACACCTTTAGGCATTTGGACAATAGATAACAAACTATCCATTCCATCTAAGTTTTTACTTTTAACTGGTACTCCAACGACAGGAAGATAAGTATAAGAAGCTAACATTCCTGGTAAGTGAGCTGCTCCTCCGGCCCCTGCAATTATACAACAGGCATCTGTGTCTTCACACTCCTTTGCAAATGGAGCTAAGTCTTCTGGAGTTCTGTGAGCCGAAACAACTCTGGCTTCATACTCGACTTTAAATGTTTCAAGAATCTCCGCTGCTTGTTTCATCACCGGCCAATCACTATCACTTCCCATAACAATATAGATTTTTTTCATAACTTATATTCCTTTTTAATTTTTTTTGCAATCTCAAGCGAACTCTGATCTCCATACAATGTAAGGTGTCCCATTTTTCGCCCAATCTTATTTTGTTTTTTTAAATACATATGTTCAGCATATACTTGTTTTGATGAAGTTTCAGGAATAATTAATTTATATGTTGAGGAGTTTTTTTGCCCTAAAAGATTAATCATCGTGCCATGTGAGTGCAGCACACTTACTGCCGAAATTTTCTCATCAACTGCAATATCAATCATATAGTCAAACTGACTTTGTTCAAAATTTTCCATCGTGAAATGATAAGAGTTATGAACCCTAGGAGCACACTCATTGACATAAATGTCCCCCCGGTCATCTTCAAAAAATTCAAAAGCAAATACCCCTTCTCCATCTAAAGAATGATTAATCTTTTGCATAAATTTACTAATTTTACTGGCCTGTTTCTCACCTATTGGAGCAGGGAATTCTACCAAGTGACAAATGCTATTTTCTTGATAAGTTTTACAAGTTGGAAAGATCAGATTATCTTTGCGCCCCTTAACGAGCATACTCGCGTACTCACTTTTAATTTGGATAAGCTGCTCAATAATAATATTTTGACTGTAGTTATCTGAAAATTCGCAAACCTTAGCCTTTAAATCTTTGGCATTTTCCACCACAAGATTACCATAACCATCATATCCACCATGAGAGAGCTTAAGCATATAAGGAGCAGAAAAATCAACTAACTCAAGGTCTTGTTCTGTGCTCACCACGACTGAATTAACGAACGCAATACCTGCTTGCTTAAAAAAGGTTTTTTGCCTATTTTTTGCATATAAGTGTTTATAAGCACTCAGACTTGGAAGTATTTTAGTCTTAGTTTTACTTACCAAAAATTCAAGTAACTCTGGTGAGTAAAACTCACTTTCTAATACAACGCTATCAACACAGCGAAAAAAAGCAAGTAATTGCTCTTGATCAGTTTGTGAACCTATAACAGATCTCTTTGCTTTTTGACACGCAGGTTCATCCAAGTTTTGGGCATAAATTACAACCTCATGACCTTTTTTAACTGCGGAATCCATTAACATAAGCGCTAACTGTCCACCGCCAAGAATACCAATAATATGTGATTTACTTGTCTTTTTTTGCATAAATTAGTCCTATAGAATGAAGCTTAATTTCTTTTAAAATACAGGTCAAGTCATATTAGTAAATCTTACAAATTGCATAACTTTTTCTAATATTCATCTTTACAAGATTTCACTGATAAACTAACGTCTTCTTTTACCATATTACAATAAAAAGGTCTCATATATGTGTGGTATTGTTGGAATTATTGGTTCTCCCTTTGCAGCTAAGGAAAGCTATTTAGGCCTTTTAATGCTACAGCATCGAGGACAAGACTCCGCCGGAATTCTTAGTTATGATAGCAATAATAATACCTTTAATTCTGAAAAAAATCTAGGCCATATCAAAGAGGCAATTTCTGAGGAACAAATTGAATCTTTAACAGGTAGTTGTGCAATTGCGCATACTCGTTACTCTACCATTGGAAAAATAAGAAAAGAAGAAGCACAACCAATGCTGACAAATTATCCCTATGGAATAGGTATGGCCCATAACGGAAATATTGTTAACGTAGAAGAAGTTAAAAAAGATTTACTAAAAAAAAATAAGCGTATGGTTCTCTCTAAAAATGACCTTGAAGTCATGATGAATATCTTGGCCAAAGAACTAAGTAATGACGATGAATTCTTAAGCTCAGAGATTATCAACCAAGCCGTTGCAAAAATATATGAAACAATTGAAGGTGCCTACAGCACAGTGACAATCTTGGCCGGGCATGGTCTGCTTGCTTTTAAAGATCCTAATGGCTTTCGACCTCTTTGCTGGGGCAAAAGAAAGCTTACAGACGAAGAAAAGGGCATTAACCAAAACGGACAAGAGTATACTTATGCCATTGCCTCTGAGTCAAAATCTTTACAATTTTTAGGTTATGAGTCTGTAGAAGAGCTTAAAGAAGGTGAATTAATCTATATCACTTTTGAAGGTGTCGTTCATAAATTTCAACATAAAAAAACACCTGCGACTCCATGTATGTTTGAATGGATATATTTTGCTAATGCTGATTCAAAAATTTGGAATAAAAATGTTTATCAAATGAGACTCAAGTTCGGTGAACTACTTGGGAAAAAATTAAAAAGTGAAAATATTGATGTCGATATTGTTGTGCCAGTTCCTGACACTTCAAGACCAAGTGCGATTACAATAAGTGAACAATTGGCAAAGCCTTACCGTGAAGTTCTAATTAAAAATAGATATGCCCAAAGAACATTTATTCTTAATAGCCAAATGGAGCGAGAAAAAGCCGTTCACTTGAAAATGAATGTTGTTGCCGAAGAAATTAAAGATAAAAACCTTTTAATTGTAGATGACAGTATTGTACGTGGAACAACATCAAAAAAGATTATTCAAATGCTTAGGGCCAATGGTGCTAAAAGCATCACCATGGTTTCAACTTGTCCCCCATTAATAAAACCATGCTTTTTTGGAATTGATTTTCCCAATGAAGAGGAGCTGGTGGCTGCAAATAAAACAAACCGTGAAATTGCCGACTTAATTGGGGCAGATCATGTCTTTTTTCTCGACCAAAATGATTTAAAACTCGCATTCAATGATTTAAAAACCTGTATGGCCTGTCTTGATGGAAAATATCCCATAGATGTTAGTGCCGCTCAAAAAATGATTGATTCAAGGATAAAAAAATGAAAAAGCTTCTCTATAGCGGCTCCGTTAAAAACGTTTATTCCAGTGGAGATGATATAGAGTTTGAATTTTCAGATAAGTATTCTATTTATGATTGGGGTGCAATGCCTGATCTCATCCCACATAAAGGTAAGAATCTCGCTTTAACTGCTGCTCTTTTATTTGAAAAATTACATTCAGCAACAACATTTAAAGATTTAAAAAAACCTAAACAAATTAAACCTGCTTTTTTTGATTCACTCATAAGTTCTGATACATATAACGAACTCTCAACAGATGGAGCGAAAACCCATTATCAAAAATATCTTCCCCCCAACTCAATACTTGTAAACAAAGTAGATATTCTTCATCCAACACAGGAACAAGACAAATATAATTATCAAGCTTACCAGTCTGCTCCTACTAAAACACTCATTCCACTAGAAGTTGTTTTTCGACTTGGAGTCCCTGATGGCTCAAGTCTTTTAAAAAGAGATAAAACACTTATTCCCAACTCAATGTTTGAACAGATAAAAGTTGAGTTCTACACAAAACTTGAACCCATTGATCGGTTATTAAGTTCTGATGAAGCTGTAAGTATGGCCGCTCTAACAACTAAAGAACTAGAGCAACTCACCAATTTAACCAAGATATATGCCCTCGTACTAGAGAACCTATTCACAAAGTCTCAACTTACTTTTTGGGATGGAAAGTTTGAATTTGCATTTGGTGAAAAGATTAATGGTCATAGAGAGATAGTGCTTGTCGATAGCATTGGGCCAGATGAAATAAGATTAACCCAAGATAAGAAACCTCTTTCAAAGGAATATTTAAGAAGTTTATATTTTGGAAGTGATTGGTACGAAGAACTAGAAAGAGTAAAAAAAGAGTCTCCAAGAGACTTTAAAGAAAAATCTCAATTAGCACCACAAAACCTAACCGAAGACCAAATTACTTATGCTGAAAATATTTATCTAACAGTCACTAATACCCTTACCAGTAAGATTGTCATTTTTGGCCAGGGTGGACGAGAGCATGCCATTGCAAATCAACTTGCATCTGCCTACCAAACAAATAGTATCTTTGTTATCCCTGGTAATCCTGGGATCGATGGTGAAAAGATTCAAAGCATAGATATCCATGAAGATGAATACCTATCATTTTGTAAAAAACACAAAGTTGATTTAGCAGTTATTGGCCCAGAAGCCCTACTTGAAAAAGGACTTAGTGATCAATTACAAACACATGGAATTGCTTGTGCATCACCATCTCAAAATGCGGCACGATTAGAAACATCAAAAGCATTTTCAAAAACGTTTATGCAAAAGCATCAAATACCGACTGCAAGTTTTGCGAATTTTCAAGATTCCAATGCTGCGATTGAGTATATTAAAAATCATGCAGCAAATGATCTTGTCATAAAACTATCAGGACTTGCTGCTGGTAAGGGCGTTATTATTTGCCATAACAAGGAAGACTCTATTGCCGCAGTAAAAGCACTCGCTCCAAATGATGAAGAACTTGTCATTGAGCAATTTTTGACTGGCCCTGAAGTTTCTTACTTTGTTTTATGCCTTAAGGGTGAATACAAAATCCTTGGTACCGCTTGTGATTACAAAAGACTAAAGGATAATAATGAAGGTCCCAACACAGGAGGCATGGGTTGTTACTCCCCTGCTCATTGGCTCTCTCAAAAAGATCATGAAGTAATCAAACAAGAAGTTATTCTTAAAACACTACAAGGCATGAAAGAAGAAGATATAAATTACAGAGGTGTCCTCTTCATTGGTCTAATGATGACTCCCCAGGGTCCTTCCGTTTTGGAATATAATGTACGCTTCGGAGACCCAGAAACTCAAACAATTCTTCCTCGAGTTGAAGCGGGACTGTTTGAAAGTTTACAGGCCATAGCAAATAATGATCTCAGCATATTTAAAAATAGCTTACTTGAGCTAAAAAAATCTTCCAGCATTCATATTGTAAAGGCCGCGAAAGGCTACCCAGGGACTTTTGGTGAGAAGATTGAAAAGGGCCAAGTCATAAAAAATAACTTTACCAGCTCTCCATCAACTCACTTATTTTTTGCAGGAGTAAAAAAGGAGCAAGATCACTTTGTTACCTGTGGTGGCCGCGTTTTAGGTGTTACAGGACTTGATGATAATTTAGCGAATGCAAGATCATTGGCCTATGAAACACTAAACACCATCAGTTTTGCAGGAGAACAGTTTAGAAGGGATATTGGCCAATGAAAAATATTGCCATATTTGCTTCTGGTACCGGCTCCAACGCAACAAAGTTGATCAAACACGCACAGACACTCTCCCATATCAACCCAGTATGCCTCATTACTGACAATGCAGATGCTGGAATAATTGAAATTGCCAATAAGCTCTCTTTTCCTATTTTTATTATAGAAAAGGGAACAAAGACTAAATCCGTACATGAAGCAGAAATTTTAAAAACTTTACGCCAAAATCATATCGAGTGGATATTTTTAGCAGGATATATGAGAATTTTATCCGCTAATTTTCTCAATGAATTTTATGATCAAGAGCTTAAACAATGTAAAGTCATTAATATTCACCCTTCCATGCTACCTAAGCACCGTGGCTTAAATGCCTATGAACATGCATTTGATTCAAATGAAAAGGAATCAGGTATCAGTATTCATTTTGTAGATGCTGGAATGGATACCGGAAAAATCATAAAACAAGCAAGCTTTTCTAAAGAAGCGAAAGATACAATTATAACTTTTAAGGCACGGGGTCTGGCCCTTGAACATATATTATATCCGCAAGTTTTAAGTTTACTTAATAAGGCCATTGCCACAAATAATTATAAGGACTTTGCATGAGAATTGATGTTATTTCCAAGGATTTTAATCAAGATTCACACCTCAGTGAACTTATTTTACAACAAACACATTGTCAGGTGGAAGCTCTCTATTCGGGGAAATCATACTGGTTACAAACTAATAAAATCACCGACGAACTCTCAAGTTATTCCCAAAGCCTTTTTCGGGATAAAGTGGATGAGGCTTTACTTTACCAAGAGTTACCTATGTCTGAAATAGATTTTGATTACCTCATCCAAGTCACTTATAAGCCTGGGGTTACAGATAATACTGCTCACTCGGCTAAACAAGCTCTAGCCGATAATTTTTCAACTCTAGAATTAGACATTGCCACGGGAGAAATTCATTTTTTAAAAGCTAAAATTACTCTCGCACAGGCCAAAGAAATTGGAAACACAGTTTTGGCCAATTCGCTTATTCAAAGGATTCAAGTTTACCCTAAAGATGAACTTTCGACTCAGATACCTTCTCCTCCTATGCCTCAGGTCGTGATGGAGTCTCACTTACCTGCCACACACAATCTTGCGATTACTGATGAGGGACTAATAAAGCTCTCTAAAGATAATCTTTGGGCCCTAAGCCTTGAAGAGATGAAACAAATTCAAACCTACTATAAAAGTTCAGAATCAATTGAGCTTCGTAAAAAACTCTCTTTACCAGCAGATCCAACTGATATTGAAATGGAAGTATTAGCTCAAACATGGTCTGAGCATTGTAAACACAAAATCTTTAACGCCAATATTAATTACGAAGAAGACCCTAATGTTAAAAATCCTTTAGGTAAATTTAGAGTTGAAAGTATTTTCAAATCACATATCAAAAAAGCAACAAAAGATGTCGAAGAAAAGTTTAATATTGATTGGTTAATTTC
>JABJPQ010000645.1 GCA_018663815.1 Halobacteriovoraceae bacterium
AGCAGCAACAAATAATTTAGCCCAAACGACGATGAGATCTGAAGTTGGTAAGATTACTCTTGGGGCTATTTTCTCAGAAAGAGATGAAGTTAACGCTAAAATTATTAGCGAAATCGATAAAGCCTCAGATCCATGGGGAGTAAAGGTTCTCCGCTATGAAATTAAAGATATTTCTCCTTCAAGGCATGTTGTCGATACTCTTGAAAAGCAGATGGAGGCTGAAAGAGAAAAAAGAGCTGAGATCACACGAGCAACAGCTGAAAAAGAAAAATTAATTAATGTTTCTGAGGGTGAAAGGCAAAGGGCCATTAATGTTTCAGAAGGTGAGAAACAAAAAAGAATTAATGAAGCCAAAGGAAAAGCAGAGGGAATAAAATTGATTGCTGAATCAACAGCAAAAAGCCTTATTCTCGTGGGAGATGCGATCGCACTTCCCGGTGGTGATGACGCTTTAAAAATGCGTATCATCGATCAGTACATAGACCAATTGGATGAAGTTATTGGATCAGGAGATATCTCCTTATTTCCTGCCAACCTAGCCTCATTAAAAGGTGTACTGGACGAACTTAAGGGAAATAATAATGTTTTAAAAGGAAGTAATAATGTCACTAGATAATTTAATATTTTTAGCAATTGTTGTCTTTATTTTTCTCTATATCCTTCAAGCATTGATTAAGTCATTACGACTTGTCCCAGCTCAAACGGAATTTATCGTTGAAAGATTTGGCCGCTACCATATGACTCTACAAGCAGGTTTTCACTTTCTTGTTCCGTTTATTGACCGTGTTGCTTTTACCCAAAACTTAAAAGAACACACCATGGATGTTCCACCACAAACTTGTTTTACCAAAGATGAAATTCAAGTGGAAGTTGATGGGGTAATCTATCTGCAAGTGTTTGACTCTCAAAAAGCCAGCTATGGAATTACTAATTTTCAATATGCTTCCATCCAATTGGCACAAACAACAACGAGGGCCATAATTGGAACATTAGACCTAGATAGAACTTTTGAAGAAAGAGAAGCGATTAGTGCAAAAGTTGTTTCTGTTTTGGATAATGCTGCTGCAAAATGGGGAGTTCGAATTTTAAGATTTGAGATTAAAAACCTTGTTCCACCAGAGTCAGTCAGACAATCAATGGAAAAACAAGTAACGGCTGAAAGAAATAGACGAGCCATTTTGGAAAAAAGTGTCGGTAAAAAACAATCTTTAATCAATACTTCTGAAGGTCAAATGCGTGAACTTATCAATAACTCTGAAGGAGAGATGCAAAAACGTATTAATGAAGCCAGCGGAAGGGCATCAGAGATTTTATCCCTAGGAGAAGCAACTGCTGAGTCGATTAAAAAAGTTGCCAATGCGATCAATGGTCCAGGTGGAAAAGGTGCGGTCAAACTTGAGTTAGGTCAAAAATACATTCGCTCACTTACTAAACTAAAGAGCAATGGTAACAAAGTTATCATGGGTGGAAATCTCGCTGATATGCAAGAAATGCTTAGTGGGCTTGATATAGATGTCTAAGTAATAAGAATTTTTTTGCCCCTTGTGGGCAATTACCTTTTAGCCAAAATCAAATATTCATTTTTATGAGATGGTACTTGGCGACTTGTAACGTTAGTGAATCCCCAATCATAAAATTGATCTTCAAAGTCTTCTATATTTTGCACATATTCGTTTTTAACCATTTGGACTGTAAAAAGAATCCCTTTCAATCGAGCGCTGTATTTCTTACACAACCTAAGTACTTCTTTTATTGCTTGCTTAGGATTTAAGTTTAAATCCACATGTACCCATTGAATATCACGATAAGGCAAATCTTCCTGCGAAAGATCTTGTACGGCCTTTGAAAAATGGGTGTAATTAGAATTCTCCATTACAATACTGTCCATCTTGGCCGTATCGACGCCCCAAACTTTACAGCCCTTGCTGAGCAGATAATAACTTGCAACACCAGGTGCACTACCAAAATCAAACCAACCATCAGTGCTATTGAGTTGAATATGAAATAACTCGACTGCTTGTGCAATCTTTAAGTATGATTTAGAAGGTGCTTCAGGAGGAAGTGCAATATCTATATGAGAGTTGGGGTAATTTGGACTTAACTTACCAACTTTATGCACGCCATACCACACTTCTTCCTCACCAAGAGTTATAATATCTATTATTGTTTTATTAATAGGTGCATACTCATTAACTTCTTTTTGAAAAATCTCCAAAGCTGGTAATTCAAACTCAGTGTTTATACTAAAGCTATGAATCATACACTTACTCAGATCTAGCATTATCTCATCACAGCTATTTTTGACTGCCTCTAATAGACTATTAGGTTTTGACTGGCCCAAGCAAATACCAGCTGTCGTAGAAAAAGTTAACTCCAACTGAGAGATAGTATCAAGATCATAATTAATCCCTTTATTCTTATAGGTTAAAAAACCTTTGCGTGAATAACTGAAATTAAAATCTGGATAGAAAACCCGAATTTCTTCTTTTAAGAGTTTTTCATTACCTACGTTTGTACAAAAAAATAAAAATTGATCTTTTATGGCCATACACCACTCTCTCACATTTTCCGCTCTAGAGACAGGTAAACCTACTCAAAGAAGTTACGATATTGATTTAGATTATAGGTAAGTGCAATTTCAATACACTTTGAAAGATTTTTTTTAGGTATATTCTCTTTTAAACTAAATGAGATACTTCTATTACCACCAAAGTCAAAATCATTTGGATAGAGCTCTTTGAAGATACTGACTAACTTTGTTTGACAGTTAAAATACATATGATATCGATCAGGATCGTTTTCTTTCCAATCAATACGTATGGTACTTCCACTTTTTGTTTCAGAGGTTACAAAACTAGCTTCGCCCCATTTTAGACATTCTTCGATCTCTCCTACACCGTTGGTCTTACCTGCAATATTGTGAATCAAATCACGTAAGGTTTGTAACTTCTTTTTAACATGAACTGGATAATGAGAAAATTTATGACTAAAACAAGTGTTCATATTTTCAAGACCTTTTTAATACATCGTATTTTCATTTGCCGATCCCTCGGGAATTTCTTGCATAGAATCCCAATGTTCAATAATTTTTCCATTTTCATCAAAACGAAAAAAATCCATCGTTACATATTCTTTTTCTCCCGGCCACACTTGATGAGTGTGTAAAGCTACTAAATTATCTTCGGCTATGGCCCTGACAAACTCAATTGATTTTTCTTTATACTCAGCATGCATCTTTTCAAAATATTTAATAAACGGTTCCTTACCATCACCCACAAGAGGATTATGCTGTATATACTGATCACCTACAAATAGCTCAACTGCTTTGCGTGGATTTCCTTCATAAGCCATTTGATAGAAAGAGATAGCATTTTCTTTGTTCTTATATAGATTATTGATCATCTATTTTATTCCTCGCTATTAATAGCTTATATATAAAAAAGATTAATAAATTCCTGTTCATTTATATGGCCATGCCTTCTTTTTTTTATTTCACACTGCTTGATTCTTCAATTAATTTTTCAACTTGATATAATAAGGAATCTTGATTTGCTAATTCTTGATCTATTATATAATTGAATTTGACGTCAGGCTGGATTGCTTCTCCACTCTCTCTCCCAATAAAAAGCCCGCCAAAAATCTTAGTAGGAATTTTCAACACCATACCCTTAGGGGTTGTGGCAAACTTTATATCTCCATAGGATGTCGAAGCATCAGTTGGTTGTCCAACCAATATTACATTAGG
>JABJPQ010000585.1 GCA_018663815.1 Halobacteriovoraceae bacterium
ATAAAGATGATGCAAGAAGAGTTACTTAAAAATAATGTTGATATTAAGAAGCAAACTAAAATAAATAAAATTATCATTGAAAACAAACAGGTCCTCGGAGTTGAGATTAATGGAAAATTAATTAAGGCCATGGCCGTCTTATCTAACGCGAACTTAATGACCACTATCGAGAAGATGATTGGTGAAAATCACTTCAACTCTAAATACATAGACATGGCCAAAAAAGTCAGACTCAATAGTTCTTCTTGCCAAGTCTATATTGGTATTAAGCCTGGTGAGACCATCCCTTTTATTGGGGATCTTATCTTTACATCATCTTTTCCTACTTTTAATACAACTGCTCTTTTAAGTAAGGACATCTCCTCGCGAACTTTTAGTGTCTACTACCCACAGGGTCGCCCTTACGATGCACAAAAACGCTATGCCATTGTATCTTCTACCAATGCGAACTGGGCAGACTGGTCTAATCTTTCAGATCATGAATATAAAAGTGAAAAAGAAAAGATGATCCAAGAAACAATTACAAGTTTAACAAACCTAGTCCCTGACATTGCAGATAAAATTGATTATATAGATGCCGCCACTCCTGTAACAATACAAAAATATACTCATCACCAGCAAGGATCATCTTTCGGCACAAAATTTGAAGGCCTGGAAGTCAGCATGAAAATGCATAAAGAAATAAAGGGAATGTTTCATGCTGGTAGTGTGGGAATTATTATGAGTGGATGGCTAGGAGCGGCTAACTATGGAGTGATTCAAGCCAATGAAGTACAAAGCTATTTATTTGGACAAGAAAATAAATAATAAGGATTAATAATGGATTTTTCAAATCAAGTTGTAATCGTTACCGGTGGAACAAGAGGAATTGGTAGTGGAATCACGCAAGCTTTTTTGAAAGCTAATGCGACTGTTATTGCAACCTATGCCCACAACGATGAAAAAGCGAGTTTGTTTAAAACAGGTCTGAGTGAGTTTAAAGACAAGCTCATTATAAAAAAGTTTGATGTTTCTTTGCGAGAACAATGTGAAGTATTTTTTAATGAGATAACACTTCAATTTGAACAAATCCATGTGCTCGTTAACAACTCAGGCATCAGAAAAGATAATCTAGGTGCCGTAATGACTGAACAAGAATGGGACTCAGTGATTGACGTTAATCTTAAAGGAACATTTAATATGAGCCAACAGGCCATATTGCACATGATGAAAACTCGTTATGGCCGCATCATAAATATGTCTTCAGTGGGTGGTAGCATTGGAATCGCTGGGCAAGCAAACTACGCAGCTTCAAAGGCCGGTCAAATAGCTTTAAGCAAATCACTAAGTAAAGAAGTAGCAAAAAGAAAAATTACCATTAATAATGTTTGCCCGGGGTTTATTGAAACAGAACTGATTGATGACCTAGATAAAACTCTCGTTAAAGAATACAAATCTCAAATTCCTATGAAGCGCTTTGGAAAGATTGATGAGGTTGCACACGCCGTTTTGTTTTTAGCTAGCTCGCAAGCCAGTTATATCACAGGAGCAAGCCTAGAAGTAACTGGTGGTTTATAATGGATATTAAAAGTCTTATTCCTCAGCGTGAACCATTTTTATTTATTAATGAAGTTTTATCAATTGATAAAAACGTGATTCAGGTTTCTATGCAATTTGGAGCGGAGTTAGATTTTTTTAAAGGACATTTTCCTGGTGATCCTATTGTACCTGGAGTACTTTTAAGTGAGCATTGCTTTCAATCTGGTGCGGCTTTAATCGCAAGTCAAAACAGTAAAGATGTCGCAGGAAAAAAAGCAGTATTAACCAGAATACAACAAGCAAAATTTAAAAATATCGTAAGACCCAATGAAATAATTTCAACGACAACACAAATCAAAGAGCAAGTGGGTGATGTCGCTTTTTTTAAAAGCATTGTCACTAATAGTGATGCAAAAAAAGTCCTCATTATTGAGTTTGCCTGTGCTCTTATTAAGTAGAGGTAGTTATGTCCGGATTTAATATTAAAGATAAAACATACTTGATTAGCGGAGTTGCTAATAAAAAAAGTGTGGCATACATTACAGCTTTAGCACTGCAAGAAAATGGGGCCAAACTTATATTTACAGTTCAAACTGAAGAGCACCTTGCTAAGATTCAAAAATTATTTCCTAACTCACCGGCCATAATACTCGACGTTGAAAATAATAATCACTTAGAAAGTCTCATTCATAACATTAAGCAACACACTGACCAGCTGGATGGTTTTTTACATTCAATGGCATTTGCTAATTTCAGAGCTGATGCACTGAAATTTCATCAAACATATCTAGCAGATTTTTTACAAGCGTGTCATATTTCTGCATTTTCATTGGTACAGATATCAAACAAACTACTGCCTGTTTTAAAGCCAACAGCTTCAATCGTTACGATAAGTATTTCTAACACAAAAGCGACTAGCTACGGCTATCTTGGTCCTATCAAGGCCATGCTAGAAGCAAACGTGTGCTTTCTTGCAAAGTCATTAAGTGAAGATTCAAATATTCGTGTCAATAGCATTGGGGCCGGCCCGTTGAAAACATCTGCATCGGCAGGAATACCTGATTATATCAATAATTACCTATATGCTGAAGAGCTCACTCTGCGAAAAAAATCTCTGGCCACAACTGAAGTGGCTAACACAGCTTTGTTTTTGCTCTCAGAACTGTCCAGTGGTATTAATGCCGAAAATATTATTGTTGATTGTGGTATGAACTCGAACTATTTTGATCAAACAATTGTCAAAAAATTCAATACTTAAGTTAATAATTCATCATAGATACCGATAAATATTTAAATGATTTAAATAGGAATTTAATATGCTTCATTGTACGGTATTTTTCTCTGACCCAACAATACTAGGTAAGGTCAGCCAAGTTATCAATAAAGTTCACTCAGAGATTAAAATCGAAAAAATTCTTGATGAATCTCAATTCAAGCATCTTAATAGCGAAACCCATGTGCTAATCTGTGATGAGGAATCATTTACAAAATTATCTCTTTCTATTGATGAGCACCAAAAATTTAAAAAAATCATCTTTATCGGTGAGACAATCGAGCAATACGAAAACACTCTTACTATTGCATTCAAAAAAATAATTATTCAACTCTGCAGTTATTTAAACGAAACCATTGAGGAAATGTACAAAAAGGAAAAATATATTCCCGTACCAATATATAAATTTAAGCTTGAAACAAATTATCCTTTTGACGTATTTGTCTCTTTATCATCAGAAAAATATGTCAAAATTCTCCATAAAGATCATGAATTCCAGGCGCAACGTTTGCAAAAATTAACTTTTAACAAAGTTAAATATCTTTACGTTAAGAGTGAACAGTACTCAGAAGTTAAAGCATGCCTTTATACTCCTCCAACTAAAAACTCAACCGTTGAGCTTGTTGCCACAGAATTAAACGCTGTGGAAGCCGTTCAACAATACATGGCTGAAATTGGG
>JABJPQ010000675.1 GCA_018663815.1 Halobacteriovoraceae bacterium
CGGACCGTTAGTACTAGTATCGCCATCACCAGGACCGTTTGTATTGGTATCGCCATCACCAGGACCGTTTGTATTGGTATCGCCATCACCAGGACCGTTAGTATTGGTATCGCCATCACCAGGACCGTTTGTATTGGTATCGCCATCACCAGGACCGTTAGTATTGGTATCGCCATCACCAGATCCATCTGTATTACCATCAATATTTATACCTGAAGTACCTGGTTCTGGAAGCTCACCTTGCACAGGATCTCCACCAAAGCCATTGCCTCCGTTGTTTAAGGAGTCATCACTTGCACTTCCCCATTGATCTTTTAATGTGCGATTATTTGAAAAATCACAGCTCACCATGAATAGACTAATAATTGATAGTAGTAATAAAGACTTCATTTTATCTCCAATGAATAGTAATGTTTACTCATAGGATTAATTGCAAAGCCTAGGCCAACAATGCCAATGCAAGTATTAGTACTTACATCCAAGCTCTGACCAGAATTTTATAGAAATAAAAAAGTGACTACTTTTGATTCACTTCAGTTCTTTATTGTGTGATTAGTTTACAATTATTTCAGCCTCTGCCTTTCCAATTGCACAGTCTAAGGTTTCACCAGCTAGACTATAAGAAAGCTCAGTCATATAAACCTCTAAATCTTTCACATAACCTGTTAGCTGAACACTTCGTCCTCTATACCAATAGTTTTCATGAGCAATATTTCCAATATTAACTGAAAACTCACAATTTTCCTTTTTTAAACATGCATCATTATCTAAAATTAAATCCTCTAGTTTCTTCATAGAAAACCAAAAGTCATGGCCAAACGCAGTCCATTTCCCATTTTTTGTTATATCCCCACGACCCCCGACAAATACTCTTCTCCCCGAGCCAGACAGCCCTATATCACATGTATTATAATTTTCTTTATCTATGGGAAGGCGAAAACCTCTAATCTCTTGATCAGGTGCAACCGTTAGCTGCTTAGTAAAGTTTGACTGAAAATCAAAACTATACCTGTGTCCACCATCAACTTTAATTGCACGAAGTTCTGGAGTTTGAATCTTATCAGTTTGCACGCTTGCCTGAATATATTTTGGATCACTAGGCTCTGTGGCCCAGGCACTATTCCAGACTAATAAAACGACGAGTAGTTTAAAGCTTTGATTTTGTTTACCAGTATTCATTGTTTCCTCTATAGACTGTTTAACGATTAATAATACACTTGAGCTTAATGATATAGTTTAATTTTGTAATAAACTACTCCATTACCTAGGGTTACATATGGTGTCTAGAAACTAGACGGTTTCAAGGATTTGGCTATTTAGTGATAGTTAATTTTTTTTGAGACAGGTATTAAATCACAAACTATACTTATAACTGTTTAGAGGAGATATTATGAAATTTGTATTACTTAAGCTTTTAGCTCTTTCTTTTATAGTTAGTGCTCCCCTTAGTTACTCAGCTGAGTACACACCAAATGAAAGATGGTTTTATGCTGGATTTCATCTTGGAAAATCTAACCTTTCAACAAATGAAAGTGATGAGGCTGGAGATAAAGAAGGTATTCAATATGGACTAATGGCTTCTGGTCTGCTTGATTACGACAAATTCCAAGTTAATCTTGGAGCAACTTATTATTTTTTAAATTTTCAATCTGATCGCGTTAACGATGTTAAGTATAACTTAGAAACACAAACGCTAGCGCTGGAAGCAAGCCCTCTTTGGAAGCTTGATGAGCATTTCTCTGTTGGACCAAAGCTTCAACTTATTTTGACGGAAAAAATGCTCGTAGGGCCATCTGATAAAAAAAATGAAAGTAATGATAGCCTTACAACAAATAAGCTCATTGGAGCCAATGCATTTTTCACCCATAAATATAAAAAATTTGATTTAAGATTTGGAGCTCATATCCACAAACCATTTGAAATTGGTGATAGAGATATTACAATTCTTTTACTGAGCGTTGAGCTTGGTCAGATTATTAAGCCTTAAAAGCCAATCACACCACCAAGCTTAAACCCAGAGTCTGAGTATTTTAGCTCTGAGTTTTGACCACTAAATTTTCCAGAGTTTGAAATATTCTTAAAGCTCCCTTTAATTTTAATATTAGGGTTCCATTGATAAAGTGCGCCCAACTCAATAACCAATGATGAAATAGATTTTTTACTACCATAAAGGTTGTCGTCATCGGTAAAGTCGCCAAATGGCATTATTTCTCCACTACCAATAACTCTAATCCCTTTTTTAAGTGGCATACTTCCGCCAGCTCCAAACAAAATACCACTAAATGAGTTTGATCCATACCCATCTGTCGCGGATACATCCATTGCATAAGAATACTTTGCCCAACCTGAATATAAGTTAATTTGTGGCCCATAAAAAAATCCCATTGGAAGATATTTATAACCTCCTACAAGCTTTAAAACTCCTACGTTTTGCCCTGGCGTATCGGCAGCAGGAGTACCAGAGCTTTTAGATAAATTTCCAAGCATTTTACTAAATTCTCCACCCACAAAATAATTTCTTGTAATCCAACTTTCTAACTCTGCTGAAATGCCATATAAAAAACCGTTTACCTTATTACTACCAGTAACGGCTGTAGTGGTAGTTGTGTGAGATGAAAGAACAAACGATAAGCTTAAGTCACCTAACCTTCCAAACTTTTGTTTTTCGTAGCGAGAGAAGTTTTTGTCGTCATGGATTTTTCTTGGATTAAATTTTTCTAGGCGTACCCAGTCTCCGGCCAATACTTTATGTTTACTTGTATAAACTTTTATTACACCTAAAGCTTGTCCCTTTGAAACATTAAATATCTTTCCCTTTGCAATCACTTCACTATCCCATTCAACAATCTTCTTAAGCAATGGGTGTCGTCTTTTTTTAATAAAACGTTTCAACTTAAACTCTTGTCCTATAGCAACTCTCTTATTACCTGCAACTTTGAAAGTGACTTGATCTCCCAAAATTCCTAAAACTTTTCCATCGTAAGGAATTGTTGACTCATACAAGTTCATCCAATTAACAAGAGCTGAATTAACATCATAAATATCTATTTTATTTATAAGTATTTTTTCACCAAAATAAATGTCGACTCCATTCTCACCAACAATATCAGCAGCAACAGTAATCGAATCAACCCCATACTCTAAATTAACCCTAATAATTGTTCCAATCTCAAGCCGCTGTGCAACTGTTTTTAAAACATTAGGATCTTTCAAAAATTCTGGTAGTTTATCCCTGTACTTACTAAATACTTCTATTATTTCTGAACTTGATACATACTCACACCATTTTTCTCTTTTAAGATGCCGCTCTAAGTTTTCATAAACTTTAAATCCAAGCGAGTTTCCTGCAGTATCTGTAATAGGTAGAATCATGCATCGTCGCATACTGAACTGATCAGCAAGACACGTTGTTGATAACAAAAGACAAGTAATAGCGAATATTAATTTCATAAACTTGGGGGAAGCGTTGGTAAATCTTTTGCACTTAATGGTGCAAGCATTTGTCCATTTTCATATAACTTAATGAGCATCCTTGCTTCTGCTAACTCTTCAATTAGCTCATTGTTTTCTTTTTTTAATCTTTCAAACTCAAACTTCAATTCCAGTTGATTCTTTTCAGTTTGAGTTTGATTGGGGATATAACTTTTGACCCAAATAAAATATTTACCATTTTCTTCTTTGAACTTTATTCGATTCGCTTTGATATATCGTCTGACAGTTGAAATAGATTTTTTCTTGTAAGCTGCAAACTCTAAGATGCTTAACCATTTACCTTCCATCATATTAACCTTCTGATTTCCTTGGTTTTTAACGAGACTATATTAATCTTAATAAATTTCGCTTAAATGTGCAAAATATAAGTTTAAAAGTTCTCTTTAAGGTGGCATTCGCTTATAATTCTTATAATGGCTACTTACGATTTATCTGAATTTAAAAATAAAAAAATTGCACTTGTGCTCTCAGGTGGAGTAGTAAAAGCTGCTGCTTGGCATATTGGTGTAACTCTTGCTCTTGAAGAGCTTGGCTTCACACTATTAAGTAATAAAAACGCATCCAATGATGATCCTTCGTTTCAGCGCTCCCTCGAGGTTGGAACCTACGTTGGATCTAGTGCTGGAGCATTAATAAGTATTTTTCTTGCTTGTGGATACACACCACAAGAAATTATTAATGGTGCTTTTGGATTACAAAAAGGTGACATGAAAAAGCTGTCATACCTTGATATGTTTCATCTACACAAACGTAAATACAAACCAAAAAACAAAGAACTTTTTCATCCACTAGAAGACTTTCCCCCTTTAATTAAAGGACTACTTAGCCCCTTCATGAGCTTCCCAGGACTGTTTTCAACAGAAGGTGTAAGAAAGTACTTGCTGGATGGAATTTTAGAAGTCGATACTTTTGAAGAGTTTATACCTGACTTATTTGTTGTTGGAAGCCAGCTCGATCATTCTCAAAAAACAATCTTTAGTCGTTACAATTATCCAAACCCAGGGCATGACTCAACCGCAACTTACCAAACAGGAGTTAAGGTTTCAGATGCTGCGGCAGCCTCAATGTCTGTCCCACCATTTTATGCTCCTTACCCAATAAAGAACCCACAAACAAATGAAATAAATTATTATATTGATGGTGAAATACGAGAAACACTTTCAACTCACGTTGCCGAAGACAATAAGTGCGATATTATTATTAGCTCCTGGACACATACTCCTTATCATTACCATGATGAAGTTGGCTCCCTTATTAATTACGGCTTACCATCAATTGTCATACAGTCTATCTACTTGATGATTCAAAAAAAGATTGTCGTTAGCCGCGCCAAACGAGCCACGACACTTGATATTCTCGATACTGTCTCAGCCTATATGAAACAAGAAAAATTCTCAGGCTCTCACCGTCGTGATATTTTGGCTATTATTGAACGTAAATTAAATGTTAATCCAAATGTTAAAC
>JABJPQ010000296.1 GCA_018663815.1 Halobacteriovoraceae bacterium
AGGATTTATTTTTATATTAACTTTTATGGCAGTACAGCTCTACTAAAATTGAAAGGAGGTAGTAAGTGACAACACTATTAGGAAGTCTCGTTAAAAATAACATTGGTCGTGGGAAATTAAAGGCCATGAATTCTCATCAGGTTCTTGCCTTGAAATCCAATTAGACAAAAAGTGGATAAAGGGATGCATCGAACACGCAGAAGGAGATTATTATTTTTACACAAGCACTGAGGGGATTCAATTATCTTTAGTCGCAGGAATTAAAGCAAAAGTTACATCTGGTATCTAACTATAAAGGAGATTTTATGACTAACAAAACTGAAACCAAAAAACAAGCTAATGGAGGATATTATGCAAGAAGGCCTATTGAAGAAATCAAAGCTTTTAAATCTAAAGATGGAAAATCATTCGTTGTCCAAGTTATTAAAACTTGTGTTTTTCCGATTAACTATGCTCATACAATCATTAAAAACCAAAGCCCATACAGTAACGGAGCCACTGCGGAGGAAGCTGGCGGTAGTGAGCAATAATATGATTGGAGCAATGGAAAAAGGAATAGAAGCAGCACAAATTTCAGCCCCCCCGTCAGGAGTATATGACGGGGTAGATTTATCTGTAATGCCTAAATACCTCTGCTTCAAAGCTGCACTATTAAAAGAAAAGCTTCTACTTAAGAATTTGATTCTTATTCTTGTTGGTGTATTCAGTGTTTACTTTCTAGTTTCAAGAAATGAAATTAGCACTCTATACTCCAAGCTTAGAGAGAAAGAATATATCCTCGCTCCGGGGGTTGTTGATTTTACTCCAGCATCTCCCCAAGCGGTTACGGATGGATATGTTGACAGTGCTGTAATGTCATTTATAAGAACTCTTGGAAACATAAATCCAATTAATATCGACGATCAATATACTGAACTCTCAGGTTATATGTCACATGACTTGAAAGTTCGATTTGATATGGAGACTTCAGATTGGATCGAGACTGTAAAGCTAGAGAACATTTCAGAGATTCTTAAAGTTGCTGACAAAGAAATCATTTCTGATGAGAAAGGTAACTACAAGGTTGTTGCAGTTGTTACGCGAGAAAGATACGCAAACAATGAATACCTTGGGAGAACAGATGAAGTTGTTGAGATGATTATTAAGCTAATGCCTCCCAAGCAAGGCAAAAGGTGGTTTTTACAAATAACTTCTCTTACGAGAACAGAAGCGAACTCATTTCGAGGCAAACAAATTCAATCTAAACCTAGCAGTGTGGAGAAATAAGTATGAAAAAATATTTAATGCTATTTATAGCACTGGTTCTGTTTTCCGTTGGTTCACAAGCAAAAGATGTTTACTACGGATCAACACCAGAGTTGGTTAAAATTTCAAAAGAGACAATTTTTAGGTTTCACAAACAAGTAAGAACAATATCGCAAGCTCGTAAGTTTGAAATAAAGCCTGCTGACCCAAATGATCCTGATTACTCGGTGTTGTCAATACGACCCCGCTTTTCTAAGGGAACTACAAAAGTTGCCTTTGTCCTCAGTGATGGAAGTGTTGCAAACCTAAAGCTAAGAATTGTTAAAAATCGACGTGGTAGTGATGAACCATTCTATGACCTAAAACCTAAAAGTATGTTGATAGAAAGGTCTGAAAAAAACTTACCCGTTTTAACAGTAATGGAGTTTATGAAATCTATAGACAAGGATGACAATATTGTTGGTTATAAACGAGTAGTTAAAGATAAATGGATTTCTACAGGAAACATTAGAGGTGTCTCAGCTAAACTTATTCGTGTTTATAGTGGAAAAGACTATAAAGGGTACGTTATTGAGCTAAGAAATAAGTACAAAACCAAAAAGTATGACATTTCTATTAATAAACTAAAGTTCAGTGATCCTTCTTTGGCAATCATATCACTTGTAGATAATGATGTTCTACTTCCAAGAGGAAGAGGAGTAAGTAAAACACTTCTTAAGGTAGTCTCCAAACCAACATCATCAATAAGTGATCTCAAACTACCTATTTCAGTTGTAATTGAAAAGAAAGGAGATAAACAATGAAACAATTTAATGAATATGTGCCAAAGCACTTTATGAGAAGTTTTAACAATGCTAAAGAGTTTTTACTTAAAAATCCAAAAACAAAAGTCGGACTAATTGCATTTTTGGCAATTGGGTCTATTTATGTTGCAAGTAAATTCTCAGAAACTCAAAAAGTCGTTTATAAAGACCATAGAAAGCCTGTTTTTAATGAAGGGCGTATTTTTGGCTCTCAAGCAACGTCCTATCTTAAAAGTAAGGAACTCCAACTTGGTAAAACAGCTCGAAAGATTATGGCAAATAATAAACTATTAGAGGAAAAACTGAAATTACTTGAAAAAAGGATGGAAGCAAAGTCCTAGCACCACGACCACAAACGAGTGCTAACAAAGACTTAACAAAAAAAGAAAACCAGCAAGTTGAAAAGTCGGTATCTGCTGATGAATCAATAAGAATTCATGCTAAAGATAGTAACTTAAAACAATCTACCGTAGGCAACACTCAGGGTTTTCCAAAGACAAAGAAGCCTAGGAAAAAATACTACAGTGGCCCAAGTGTCATTTCTTTTCCTGTGAAACAAAAGAGAGTTGAACAAGGGATTACGTTACCTACAGGAAGTTACGTCAAAGCCAAGCTTATGACAGGTATAGACGCTCCTGAAGGTAAGACGTACCCCGTTCTTCTTGCTCTTGATTATTCCTACATTGGCCCCAATAAACATAAGGTCGATCTTTCTGGCTGTTTTATTATTGCTAAAAGTTCTCCCTCAATGGCGACTGAAAGAATCAACTTTCAGGCTACCCGTCTTTCATGCGTTTCTAAAAAAGGAAAGTTTTTTGAACGGAAGATTAGCGGATTCGTAGCAGACTACCAAGATAATACTTTTGCAGTAAAAGCAGAGCTTAATTCTAAGCAAGGCCGTGTTGCAAAGATGGCCTTCTTGAAAACGATTGTTGACGGTATTGGTGAGATTATCGGTCGAAAGGCCAAAAATATTGGTGGCAAAAATCCCGATTCAGCAAATGTATTAGTTCAAAACGGCGCTCAAGG
>JABJPQ010000071.1 GCA_018663815.1 Halobacteriovoraceae bacterium
CCATTGGCATGTCCTGTTTTACCCTTGGAGCCGATCCCCCAACACTTAGTAGAGTTATCATCTAAGATAGCACAAACAGAATGGTAATTTACAGACAGAACATCTTCAATCGCAAGGGTGTTATTAATCGTTCGACCCGTTCCAAGATCGACATATTCAAGATTATTTCCCATATGGTTTTTGGCAAAACCTCTACTGGTTCGATCTCCTAAACCTAGTTGGCCATAATTATTATAACCAAAACATTTTAATTTATTATCTGTAGTTATGGCACAGGTTGAATATCTTCCAACTTTAACACCTTTAACTTGAACTCCAGCTCCGAGGTTAACAGCTTCAAGATTATCACCTAACTCGTTTGCATCATCAGTTAAATAATGGTTTGCATCTGGTCCGGTATGAGCGGCGTTACCAATACTATAGGTAGCTTGTCCCCAACACTTAGTATCTGAAGTGAGAAGGTCTGAAAATGTTGTCACACAAGTATGTCCAAGTCCTGTTCCAATTTGTTTGGGAACAAATGTTTCAACGCTAATGCTATCGGTGTAATTATTTAAATCAGTAACCTTAACAACTGTGGTGTCCGAGTCAGAAGGGGCCGTGAAAAATCCGGTAGCTCCCACAATTGAACCTCCGCCAGATATGATTGAAAATGTATAGGGAGGGGTTCCGTTGGTGGCAGAAAATGTCATTGATCGGTTGATGCCAACTTTGTCTCTAGGTCGATCAATTTGCGGACTATCCACAATAATAATAATGGCATCGACAGAATTATTTGCACTATCCGTTACCCGCACAACTGATGAACCAGTAGAGGTCGGTCCAATGTAAACACCAGTTGCCGCATTAATACTTCCAGTTCCAGTTAATATTGAATAGGTATAAGGAAAGTCTCCTCCTGTCGCAGAAAAACTTATTTGTTCGCCAAAACCAATTGTTTGAGTTGTAGGGGTAATAATGAGACTTGGATTAACTGTTATGGCCGCAAAGGCTGAATTCGTAGAAGAGTCTCTTACCTCTATAACAGCAGAACCAGAAACGACTCCGGTAGCATCATATAAACCAGTGGATGAGTTAATAACACCATCTCCAGCAACAATTGAGTAGGAGTAGGGTGGAAGTCCACCTGATCCTGTAAGCAAAATAGTATCACCTTCATTTATAGTAGTACTCGTTGGACTAATAGATATTTGAACCGCAATCGCAATGGTTGCATAAGCCTCTTCACCTAGTGCATCGATAGCTTTTACGACAGCAGTACCAGCAACAGAGGAGGCCGTAAAAAAACCGTCACTTGCTACTGTTCCAGCTCCAGAGTCCAGACTGAATTCATAAGGAGCTTGTCCTCCGCTGGCTTGAAATTGGGCTGATTCCCCAACAAAAAGTGTTTTATTGGAAGGAGATACGGACATAAGGTTAATGTTTACATCAGGAGTTGTTTTTACACCAAAGGCATCTTGGGCAGAGTCTCCTCCACCATTACATCCACCAATGAGTGTGAGTGAAATCAGTAAATATAAAGTTCGTATAAAACTTTTCATAACCTTTTTCTTCCTCCCTCCTTATTATCTCTTATAAAATCACAGTACGTAGTTTCAGGTGCTTATAGCGCCAATTATTTTAGAATTAAAGATATATGCCCACTTTTGTAGGTAGTTATCTAGCCACTTTAATTCAATACTTTAACGGAACATCTCAGTGAATACTTAATGCAAGAAGTGCTTAGCCACCCTTTACGAAACAAATAGGTAAATATTTCTTAATAAAACCCGAAACGTATATTGCTATGAAAATATTTTTAAGCCTTTCTTTTTTTATTTTAGTGAGTTGTGCTGGTTTTAACCCAGTACATATCGAGAGTAATCCGTCTCGTGCGAAAGTATCTATGTATGACGAAGAACAAAAAAAATTCGTTGAAGTAGGGGAGACTCCCTTTATTTTGAATCAAAAAAAGAAAGAAGATATCGTTAAGAGTCAAAATAGTTTTATTGCCTTTAAGGTTGCAAGACCTGGTTTTGTTATTGAACACATTATCTATGATTTAAAAACAAAAAAGAAAATGACTTATCTTTTACAGTTAAAAGAAATTGAATTGTGGAGTGATAGCTCTGCTGAGTATTCTAGTAAGTTAGCAAATGATATTGCTAAAAAAGTTCAAAAATTAAATCGGTATATTTTAGCAAAACAACTTAGTAAAGCCTTGAATATTGTCTCAAAACTAATTGAGCAATACCCAAAAGCCTATGTGTTTTATGATATTAAAGGCAGTATCCATTTATTAAAAGGAAACACTAAACAAGCGATAACAAGTTTTAAATCTTCCTTGTCCATCAATCCAGATAATATTGAATCCGCTAAGGTTTTAAAAATTTTGGAAAGAAGGAGGCGTAAATAATGAGATCCTCTGTTCTAGGGTTAATGGCCGGAATCTTTATCATTTGTTGGGCCGTGGTTCAAACAAGTGATGATGTTAATTCCTATTTAAACTTACTTTCATTAGTTATTGTCTTTGGAGGAACACTTTCAGCAGCTATTATTACCCACGGATTTCATAAACTCTACGCAATATTTAAGATGTTTTTTAAAGCATTTAAAACGGCAAAATATAATAACGTAACCGTGGTTAACGAAATTGTCGATATTTCCAAACGTATGCAAAATGGTGAAAGCGTTGAAAAATTGCAAGAGTTAAATGTCCATCCTTATGTAAAAGACGGATTGAGACTTATCTATAATAAATTTAGTGATGATAAAATTATAAATATTAGTCGCACGATGCTTAATGAAAGAATTTCATTTTACGAAGAAAGTGTTGATCGGCTAGAAGTTTTAGCAAAGTATCCACCTGCTTTTGGAATGATGGGGACAATTATTGGTCTTATTGCAGTTCTTAAAGAAATGGGATCAGATACAGGTATTGAAAGCGTTGGACCCAATATGGCCGTTGCTCTCATCACAACTCTCTATGGTATCTTTATTGCCAATTACATTATTCATCCTATAAGTGATAATCTCTATGCGAGATCTCAAACAGATTTAAAAGTAAGACGAATTATTGCAGAAGGTATTTTGCTTTTAAATAAAAAAGAAGACCCTATTTATGTAAGGGAAGTACTTTTAGGATATTTATTGCCAAATGAAAGAATGGAGTTTGAAAAAGGGAATTCAAAAACAGAAACAAAGGTGGCGGCATGAGCGAAAATATTCACAAGCTTCACTTTGCTTCAGCTGATGTACATGAAGTTCAAATTCAAGCCAGAAAGCGCAAGCCCCGTGCTGCCGCTAACGGTTGGGTTATGAGTTTTGCTGATATCGTTACCGTTTTATTATGTTTCTTTATTATTTTTTATATGTTGGAAAAACAATATGATCACAACTACGGTTTTGGGCCTAGCGCAGGAACTGTGCAAGAATATAAAGCAAAAATGCAACAACCAGAAATACTCTCATTAATTGAAACTTTTCATCAATTACCAAAAGCAGTCGTGAAAAATAAAGCGCAGTTTATTGAAGTCCATTTCCCTCCCGAAATGTTTTTTGAAAGTGGAAAGACGAAGCTTACTGAAAGTGGCTTAAGCGTGATGCAAAAATTAGTTGAACCAATGAAAAAAGTTAAAAGTGGATATATTCTCCAAATTCAAGGATACACTGATGATGCGAGTGTGCGTAGATTAGATTCTCGTTGGTGGAAAAATAATATGGAACTTTCAATTCAAAGAGCACTTGAGGTCTATGAATTTTTTATAAAACATGGAGTGGAGAGAAAAGTCTTGAGTGTTACTGGCTTTGGAGCCAATAAACCTCTTGTAAACGAAACGAACGATATGCAAAGGCGTATTAGTTTGAAGTTTGAACCGGTGTTAGATGTTAAAAAGTAAAATGAAACTACTTATTTTATTTTTATTACTCTTTCCTCATGTAGGGAATGCGTACTTTAATAAAGCTCAAAAAGCAGAGCTTAATCGGAAAATATTTAAAACAGAACAACATCTGAAAACGGTTATAACTCGTGATTTGAAATTAGCGACGGGAGTAAAAGAAGTTCTGGTTGATATAAAAATAAAAGTTAACAAAAGACGTATCTATGATGAAGTCGCTTCGATAGATGATAATTGGCAAGAAATTAAGGATCTTCAATTACCGAGTATGTTTATCGATACAGATCAGCAAACGAGATTAAAAGAAGTAAAGAGTATTAAAGTTGAAAATGTCCTAGGACATATTAAAGCACTTACTCTTATTATTTCGACTCCTTATGACATAACAAACAAAACAAAACTTGCAGAACAAGTAAAATTTGTCCTAGCCGCTAATTATAATCGCTTTGATAAAGTTAAATTAAAAATTGATTTTAGAAAAGAAGAAACTTTACTTGAGGATAATCGTGACAAAAGCTTATCTGCACCAAATTATACAAAAATATTTAATGATATGAAGTCCTATGCACCTTACTTGTTTACTGCAGCCGGTGTTATGGGAGTCATCATGCTCTTGTTTTTATTTTTATTTAAGGGCTCAATGAATAAAATGGCCGAAGCCATTGATGAAGTAGAAGTTTCAGGGAATTTAACAGCGAGCTTAACACCTCCTAAAGAAATGTCAAAAGAATTGGATACTTTCAATTCCAATATTGATAAAGGTTTAACAGCTAGCGGAGATGCTACGATTGCAACATATATTGAGTTGGTAGATAAAATTCGCTCACTTATTAAAACAAATAAGGAACTAGTCTTTGAGATGATTTCACTACATTTTCACTTAGGCGAAGTTAATAAAATTCTTATATTATTAAATATATTAGCACCTCATGACCGGGAAGAGTTTTATCAAACATTACCGGCAAATCACTTAAAAGATTTAAAAAGTTATGTCGTTCATCAAGCAGATAAGCTTTACCAAGACGAAGATAAACTCAATGGTATTGCCCAAGAAATATTTAGAGTGATTAGTGTTGCGATGGTAAAGCCAGAGAGCTTTTATCAAATCTATCTTAAAAAAGTCATGTCCTCATTAACGGCAGTTGAAATTGCAAATATCATTCGTGCCTGTAATCCAAATGAGTTGATGTATTTTTTAAATAATGTTGACGGTGTTAAGTTAGCATTTGTAACAGCAACAAATGATTTAAGTGATATTGATTTTTATGCTACGACGGAAGAACTAAGCTGTGAGGATGCCAAAGTATTTGTGCATAAGCTAGCAAAATTTATTTATGTAAAAGATCAAAGAATTGAGGATAATGCGAATACTAAAATTATCCCAAACCTTAGTGATGCAATGGAAATTAAATATATCGAATCAATGGGATTATCTCCAGACCTGACTTTTAAAAACTTAGTGTATGCTGATTTAGAATTTTCTCAAAACTATATTAAAGAATTAAGTTTTGAAGAAATATGTTCATTCTTAGCACTTTTTTCTGATGATGAAAGAGAAGAGTTTATCTCCATATTGCCAACTTTAGTTGCGGAACGAGTTGTAAACCAAGGGGTTGAGTTAAATGAACGTACATTTTCCATAAAAATAGACCTGTATAGTCAGTTGAAAGAACGCTACTTAATCAGACAAAAGGAAAATGTTCAATTGCTAGATAGTAATTTAAACTCACTGGAAGATCATTTCTCACAAGGAGAGGAAGATCAAAAACTACTTGTTGACCAAGATGCCAACGATGCAGAATCAGATTCTGATGATAGCTCTGAAGCGGAAAGCTTAATTGATAAAAAGGGAAAAGATGAAAATGATGTTGCCTAAAATCATTTTGTTTTTTCTTATCTCTAATTGTGCACTTGCATTTGATGAAAATACTTTTTTATACAATAAGGAACGTAATAAATTTTACGTCTCAACGAGTCTACAAGGGCACACAAGCAATATTGTAAGTGAATCGTCAGCGTCGAGTGAGGAGACAGACTCTGATTTTTCAATTGTGTCACAAATTATTACGGGAGAGTATTTTCTAAATGATAAGTTTTCGGTAGTTGCAAGCTA
>JABJPQ010000650.1 GCA_018663815.1 Halobacteriovoraceae bacterium
GATTATACTTTTACCCAGCTTTCTTTTTTTGTTGGCTATGACTTTCCAATGATGTTGCGAGTTTGGGGTGAGTATGTTTTTTCCATGTCAGGTGAGGACGACGATAATTCTTCTAATAAACTTATTGGAGGATCTGGAACAGTGCTAGGCATTGGTTATAAAGTTGTTCCTTTTGTTTCACTTAATTTTGAAATTAGCAACCTTGCTACTGATGAATTTGAAAATGCGACGAGTACAACAAGTAACGATATAAGTTACACCAGTTATTTATTAGGAATTTCTTTTCCGATTAGTTTATAAAAAAATGGCCCTTCTAAGTAGAAGGGCCAATTTTTTTATGAAAATATAAAAGCTAGAATTATTTAAGTTTCCAGTAATATTCAATCACGAGTCTTTTTTCAAAAGCAAAAGGAATGTCTTCTGCTAATGGAGCACTTATCATAGTAGCTTTTTCTTTTTCACCGGCCGCTTCAACTTTTAAGAAAGCTGGAACTGCAGATAATCTAGGTCTTGCTTTTGCTTGTAAGTAATTTCCTGACTTTGCTCCCTTGTCTGAGATTTCAATAACATCGCCTGTATGAACTGTAGCTGAAGCAATATCAGTTTTAACACCATTTAGTTTGATATGTCCGTGAGATACCATTTGTCTTGCTGCTGCAATTGATGGTGCCCAGTTTGATCTGAATACAACATTATCGATTCTAGATTCAAGGGTAACAACTAATGAGTCAACCCATGAACGAGCTTTATCTTTTTTACATTTAATAACAAGATTTCTAAGTTGACCTTCTCTAACTCCGTAGTGAAAACGAACTTTTTGTTTTTCCATTAGACGAATTGTATAATCAGAAATTTTCTTTCTTTTCATTCCGTGCATACCAGGTCCGTATGGACGTCTTTCTAATGCACCAGCTTTTCCTAGTCCTGGAAGTTCAACTCCAAGTCTTCTTTGGATCTTAAATGAAGATCTTTTTCCCATTGTAATTTTAGACATGCTGTCTCCTTAAATGTTGAAACAAAATAATTGAGGATTTTTTGATTGAAAATCAAAGAGGGTCCGTCGAATTATTTGGGGTAAGAAACGTTAATAAAAAATAACTTTTGCTCTGCTTACCTCCAAAAACAAAAGTGCATCATTTTTATAAGATTGCTGGGGCTTAGGCAAGGAATTTGTTAATTATTATGAATTGTGCATGTAGTTAATTAAGTTTTCTATACTAATTATTTTAAGATCAAACTTTTTGGCAAATTCAACTAGATAAGGAAGTCGCGCACATTCACCTTCGGGGGTGAGAATCTCACATAATACTCCCGCAGGTTGAAGCTCAGCAAGTTGCATTAGCTCAATCGTTGCCTCTGTATGTCCGGCCCGCTGAGCCAGACCACCTTCTTTGGCAATTAAGGGAAAACTATGGCCCGGTCGGATAAAATCAGAGGCTCGCGTTGCAGGGTTGGCCAACAAACTTAAGGTATGGGCACGATCCTTGGTACTTACGCCAGTAGATATTCCACTTGCTGCATCAATTGAAAGCGTAAACGCAGTATCGTCAATTTTATTGGCCTGCTTAACCATTAATGGTAACTCTAGTTTACGTGCCAATTCAGCTGAAATAGGAGCACAAATAAGACCCCTAGCATGAGTAAGCATAAAGTTAACATCACAGGCCTTAATAAACTGAGCGGGTATAATAAGGTCGCCTTCGTTTTCACGGTCCTCATCATCACAAACAATGATCATTTTTCCTTGTTTTAAATCTGTGAGTGCTGCTGGGATTGTACTAAGCATATATTCCTATAGGGTTGGGTATGTGTATTTATGAGGTTCATCACTTTGTAGATCTAGGTAAGGTTTTAGGCTATATTTTGGCTGCACTCCCATCCATTCTTTTATGCGCGAATGTGGAGTTCCTAAGCTAAGCCATTTGAAAATAGCCGCTTGTCGAAGATACTTCGCGGTTATTTGATGATTAATTTCGTTTGAGAGTTCTTTAAAAATAACCTCAATCCCTCTGGCAGAAAGACCTCCACTTAAAATTTTAAATGGGTTTGCATTAAACATGAGTTTGGAAAAATCAGTTTTATCTCTATTTTTAGCCTGCTCGAGCAGCTTTTCATACTTAGTATAATTATCGTTAAAAGTTTTATCTAAGCTGATCGTGTAGGGATCTCGCTTATCCGGCGATATGATAACTCGATACTTATTTTCTGCTAATATAATATGTGCGTGCTCTAGTCTTTCAATATCAGAAACCTTAAGCCCACCGTAGATAAGATCAAAAAGAATAATATTTCTTTGAGCTAAAAGTTGTACATGGCCTTTTTCGTTGTCAGCAGAACTTTGTAGTTGCTCTTTTAAAGCCTTGGCAATTTTGAAGGGAGTTGGTTTAGGTAAATCAACAACCTTAGGTTGTACCAACATTTTTTTTACAGGATTATGATCAAAAATTTCTTCACGAATGAGATAATCAAAAAATATTCTTAAAGCTTGCACACGTCTGCGAATTGAGTTGGGAGAGTTGTATTTATTTTTAAGATATTCTCCGTACTCTGAAATTTCAGTTATAGTTACCTCATTAATAATTAAGTCACGTCCTTTATTAATTAAGTAGGTGTTAAAAATATTGAGATCGGTTTTATAGTTTTTAACGGTGTTAAAACTTTTGCCTTGCAACTCAAGTGATTTTAAGAAAGATTTCTGATAATTTGTAAGGCTAAGTGTACTCATAGGGAGCTAATTTAGCACTACTGGGAGGGGGTGACAAAAAAAAAGGACCTGTTCGGGTCCTTTTTATAAGTCAAATTTGTTTTAAAACTTATCATAATCATGCACCTGTTCTTCAATCACTATTATTTCTTCATCACTTTCGTAATCCTCATTGTCCATTAGCTCGTCATAATCAAGGTTTAGGTTGGAGTTTCCTTTTTGCCTTTGAGCGCTTTTGACTGCTTCTGTGTATCTCTTTTTGAGATCAGTTTCTCGCTCTTTCGCTATTTGTTCAACTTCTTTTTTTAACTTACCAAGTTCGACTTTAACTTGACGTTTTACTTGGCTATCAAGTGCACCACCAGCAGCATTTATAATTTCCGAAGCATGCATTA
>JABJPQ010000651.1 GCA_018663815.1 Halobacteriovoraceae bacterium
ACCTGTGATTGAAATTACCGAGCAAACTATTGCACCAGGAAGAAATTCTCCATGTCCTTGTGGATCGGGTAAAAAATCTAAGCGTTGCTGCTTTAGGTAGAATTGACCTGAATGGTTACTTCTTTTTTTGTGAAGACATAGGTTCTAACTCAAAAAAGAGCGACCCTTTTAATCCCATGATCGTTTAAGCATGGTTTTGACAAGACTTGAGAAACACTAATACACAAGCTTAAGCGAGCAAAAATTAAGCTGTAAGTGTGAGAAGAGTAAGTACAGAAGCTTTAATCTCCGCACTTTTATAAGAACAGTTTCTTATTTTTTACTAAAAAAACCACGATGAATAAGCTCATCTGGTTCATAAATATTTTCTGCTCTACCAATGATTTGATGATCAATCGGAATAATAGTTCGATGATCTTTATTATCATAATCAAATTGATCTAGAACATGTCTCATCGCATTTAATCTCGCTCGTTTTTTGTCATCAGAGCGAATAACATTCCACGGAGAATATGATTTATCTGTATGATAAAACATAGACTCTTTCGCCTCCGTATACTCTTCCCAACGGCCAAGAGAGGCAACATCCATAGGACTTAACTTCCATTGTTTAAGTGGATCATGAGTTCTTGAGATGAATCTTCTAAGCTGCTCTTCACGGCTTACAGAGAACCAAAATTTAACAACTGTTATTCCACTATTGATAAGCATTTTTTCAAAAGCTGACACTTGTTCAATAAATTCAAGATATTCTTGAGGACTACAAAAACCCATAACCTTCTCAACACCCGCACGGTTATACCAAGAACGATCAAAGAAAACCATCTCGCCGCTAGTTGGAAGATGTTGAATATACCGTTGAAAGTACCACTGTCCCAACTCTTTAACTGAAGGCTTTTCAAGAGCAACGACTCTCGCTCCCCTGGGGTTTAAGTGCTCGGTAAAGCGTTTAATGGTACCACCTTTTCCGGCAGCATCTCGCCCTTCAAAAATCATTACCACCCGATTACCCGTTTTTCTCATCCAGTTTTGTAGTTTTACAAGTTCTACCTGCAAGTCGGACTTCTTCTCTTCATAAGCTTTTCTACGAATCTTTGATTTATAAGGGTAATTTTTGTTAACCATTGATCCTTTTGGAGTATCACGAATGATTCGCAAAGTTTTCATTGGTATATTATATTTTTTAGAAACTTCTTTAATTTCTGACTTATCTATTTCTCTAAGACGTTCTAGAAGTTGGACATTTTCATCGACTTTCATAAGGTATCCTCAGTTTCAATTGACTTAAATTTATACGAATATAATTTAGACATACACCTAAAATTAGAAAGTTACAACGCATTTCGCTCCTTTAAGAAAAAAATACAAATGATAAAAAACCGAATATATGACCCTCGGCGCATATATATGTTAGAATAAATAAAGGTGGATTTTGTGGTACGTTTGGCACTCATTTTAATCGTTTTTACTACCGGATGTTCAAAAGAACTTGAAAGCCTATTTTATATTGATCCACAAAAATCAGAACTGTATTGGCCAGAAGATCAACTCCCCATCAAGGTCAAGCTATCAGAGTCTTTTACTTCAAATGAACAAGCGCTTTTTGAAGAGATGGTCTTAGAGTGGGAAGCTTCAGCAGGATGCAACTTATTTGAACCTTCAGAGAGAGTCCAAGAACTAAATTTCACAAAACTTTCTGATTACTTTTACAAAGATAGAGAAAATAATGGTGTTTATAAACCTCAACAAATGATTGAGGAGATGGATAATACAGTGCTCGCAGCGAGCCAATTATTTTTAGAATTAGAAAATGAAAACGACCAGATCAAATTATTCAGAATCATTCATGCGGATATTGTTTTTAATAGTTATCACTTTAATTTTAACGAATATCCATTAGAAGGTGAATATGATTTAAAGTCTCTTTTCTTACATGAAATAGGTCATTTTCTTGGTTTATTTCACTCCTCTGATGGAATTATGAAAAGTGGTACTGGCCCAGGAGAAATAGAAGATACTATTTCATCACTGGAAAGTGATACTGTATTTGATAAGTATGGTCGCTTTCCTGCATCTGATCTTGCTGAGAAAGGAATCTCTATTCCAGAGGGAGAAAAGCGAACTGTTAAAGTTATCCTCTACAAAACAGTCAACAAAATTGATAAAGCAAAATTTGAGCTCTTACCTGCTGAGTCTAATTAGCGTTGTTAAAAATTTGAAAATTGAGAAAATAAGGTTTGAATTTATACGGATTGTACCAGTAGGGATATTGAGCTAGCTTTTCATAAATAAAGTTCTCATTTTTACCAAGGACTTTCGTTAGATTTAAATTTATAGACCTGGCTAATTTATTTGTTAGCGCATAGACCCGAGGAGATAAAACCTTCCCTATGACTGGTGAATCATCAATGAAAATATTATTTGCCTGCAGCTTTGAATGATAATACGAAGTAATAGAGTGATGTGAAACGATACCAATGCGAGTTCCTTTGACTATTCCAAGTGCAGCCAAAAAGTCGTTCTCATTAGTTATGTCAAGCATAGTCTCAAGATGCTGAGCATTTATTAATTTAATACTTTTTTGCTTTCTTATATAATTAATGTACCAAATTTCATTAAAAAATCGTTCTCCTTCTCCATCGAAGACAAAAATATAGTGATCAATTTCGTTTAGCTCTTGACCTAAGTGAGCCAATAAACTTAAATCTTTAGGTCCAGCTTGAGACTTAGGATAAATATCATAAGTAAAGTTCACATAAGCTTGGAAAGTAATCAAAATACAGATGATAACGATCAAGGGTTTAAGCATTATTTTTTTTTCAAAAAGATTAAATATCAACAAACTCATAGGCCATAACAAAAACATCCAATAGTCATTAGAAGGAGCAGTAATGACAAAGACCAAAACAAATGCCATGACAATAAACCAT
>JABJPQ010000209.1 GCA_018663815.1 Halobacteriovoraceae bacterium
AATTGAAAAATTGATTTCAACTTCAATACATGAGTTTATACAACAAGGCCGAACGAGGATATATATGTGAGTAAAAGGATATTACTGCTTGTGCACAAGGAACTAGTGCCACCAATAGAGAAAAACCTTAAACCTAATCGTGATTCAAGCCCTTGGATAACTGAATATGATGTAGCTCAAACTCTTATAAACCTTAATTACACGGTTGAATTTTGTGGTTTGTTAGACTCCATTGATCCCTTACTACAAAAAATTGAAACCTTTAAACCCCAAATTGTTTTTAATTTATTAGAAGAGTTTTCTTTCAATGTTCGAAATGACTATAAAGTCGTGGCCCTGCTTGATCTTTTAAAAATTAAGTATTCAGGCTGTGGTCCAAAAGGGCTTTTATTGGGCCGTGACAAAGCACTTTGTAAAAAAATTCTCACCCATCATCGTCTGGGAACTCCACCTTTTTATACTTTTCCAAAAAATAAAAAACGAAAGCTTCCCAAACATTTAAAATTCCCCCTTATCATTAAGTGCCTATTCGAGGAAGCGAGTTACGGAATAGCGAAAGCAAGTGTTGTGCATTCTGAAGAAAAGTTTCAAGAAAGGCTAGCCTATATTCATAATAAACTAGACCAAGATGCTATTGTGGAAGAATTTATTCCAGGAAAGGAACTCTATGTTGGTATCATCGGCCATAAAAGGCTAACTGTACTTCCTATCTGGGAGCTAAAATTCAGTAAGGTGCAAAACCCTGAGACTGAGATTTATTCCAGCCAGGCCAAGTGGAATAAAAATTACCGTGACAGAAAAGGTATAAAAAGTGGCCCGGCTGACCTGGACAAGATAACCCAGGAACGAATCATTAAAGCATGCAAGAAAGCTTATCAGGTTCTAGAGCTTACTGGTCACGCTCGTATTGATTTAAGATTAACATCTGAAGGGAAAATTTATATTTTAGAAGTAAATCCGAACCCAAATATTGCTCTTGATGATGAGTTTGCACTTAGCGCACTTCACGCTCAAATAAAATATCCGGAGCTCATAGAAAAGCTTTTACCCTAAAGACAATTTACCAAGAAATCTCTTTCTTATCTCTTAGAAATTTACCTGAAGGAGGATTATCACATGTTGCTAACCAAACGATTGTCTCAACTCCTTGAGCAAGGCTTAGGTGAGCATTCTTTCCCCCCATATCAGTTCTGACCCAGCCAGGACAAACAGAGTTGACACTGATCTTCTTATCTTTCATTTCACTTGCAACAATTTTTGTTAGAGCATTTAAAGCCGTTTTACTCATTCGATAACCTGGCCAAAGACCACCCATATCATCTAATTTTCCCATACCGGAAGAAATATTGATAATACGACCACCATGATCCATCATCAATGGAAGCAATGATTGAATCAACTTTAAGGGTCCAATCGTATTTGTTTCAATCGTTTTAAGAATAATGACGGGATCAACTTTCAAAATACTGGCCGTGGTTTGATCTTCAGGACCTAGAGACTCTAAAAAAACTCCTGCATTATTAATCAGAACATCTAGCTGCTCATTATTTTCTTTTAACCGACTTGAAAAATTTCTAATATCTTTTGTTTTAGTAACATCCATTTTTATCAGCTCAACATTAAGTCCCTTTTGTTGCAAAGATTTTACAGAGAATTCACCTTTCTCAAGGTCTCGACACGCCATATAAACTTTATGGCCTTTCATTGCTAATTGAGTAGAGGCTTCTAAGCCAAGGCCCCTATTTGCACCTGTAACTAAAGTAATCTTCATATTTTTCTCCTAAAAAAATATTATCGCATGAAATTTAGTATTGCGGGAAAAAGAAAAGCAACAACAAGCATCAATGAGCAATCAAAGATCTATAAAAACTACAACACTACAGTTTAAAGACCGCCTAAACGGTGTACAGAAGACTGAATTTCGTATATTTTGTTACTATAAATACATTAGGAGTAAATCATGTCTAAATTTTATCAAAAATTAGGGTTATCAGAAGAAATTAACTACTACGTAAATCGGCCAAGAAGTTTTTATATTCAAGAAGCTGTAAGACGTGGTTACGCTCGTTTATCAATTGACGGATCTCTTTTAGTTGAAACAGGTAAGCATACTGGAAGATCTGCCAAGGATAGATATATTGTTAAATCGCCTACGACAGAAAAAGATGTTTGGTGGGAAAATAACCTATCTCCAATGACTCCTGAGACATTTGGAAAACTCAAAGCAAAAGTTCTGGCTTATTTCGGCAGACAAAAAGAGCTCTACGTTACAGAAAGAAGTGTTGGCGCACACCAAGAACACAATATTGGAGCAAGAACCATTTCTAGTCACCCACAATATGCTGTTTTTACGAGTCACTTGTTTAGAAAAGCCAATAGAGAATTAAACGAAAATGACTTCACGATTTTACATGCACCTGGAATCAATCTTGACCCGGATGAGTTTGGAACAAGAAGTGAAACCTGTGTTGTGACATGTTTTGATACTAACACGACAATTATCGTTGGAACCTTTTATGCCGGAGAAATTAAAAAAACAATGTTCTCTGTAATGAACTATAAATTGCCTCCTACTGGCGTTTTGCCAATGCATGCAGGAGCTTCTCGTTTAGAAAATAATGAATCATCTGTCTTTTTTGGTCTTTCAGGAACAGGTAAAACAACTCTTTCAACAGACGAAGGAACATACATCATCGGAGATGATGAGCACGGCTTAAGTGATGAAGGTATTTTTAACTTTGAAGGTGGTTGTTACGCAAAAACATACCAACTTTCAAAAGAAACTGAACCTGAAATTTGGAAAGCCACGAATCGTTTTGGTGCCATGATTGAAAATGTTACTTACGATAAAAAAACAGGTGTAGTTGATTTTAATGATAAATCACTAACTGAAAATGGTCGTTCTTCTTACCCTCTCGATTTCATAGATGAGTTAGAGGAAAGCTCCCAAGGAAAAATTCCAAGTCATATCTTTTTCCTTACCGCCGATGCTTTTGGAGTTCTGCCTCCAGTAAGTAGTCTTACTAAAGAACAAGCAATGTTTTATTTTGTTCTGGGCTACACTGCAAAATTGGCCGGAACAGAAGTTGGAATTAAAGAGCCTCAAGCAACTTTTTCTCCATGCTTCGGATCACCATTTATGCTCAGACACCCAAGTGTTTATGCAAAACTGCTAGGAGAATACCTAGATAAGCACGATATCAAAGTATGGTTAGTAAATACTGGTTGGACTGGCGGAGGCTATGGAGAAGGCGAAAGATTCCCAATCAAAGTTACGCGAAATATTATTCGTGCTATTCAGGCAAACACTTTAAATGACAAGCCAACTGAAGCTGATCCTATTTTTGGATTAAACATTCCAGTAGCAATAGATAAAGTTGATTCTGATATGCTTCAACCTCAAAAAACATGGAAAGATCAAGCTGCTTATACACCAAAAGCGAAAGACCTAGCTGCTTCATTCCATAAACAAATGCAAGAGTTTGGAGATTTCTATCAAGAAAATATAAAAGGTGCACCCACCTACAATGCATAAAAAAAGCCCCGCAAGGGGCTTTTTTTATAGCTAACTTTGTTGTTTAGATTCTAATCGTCAAATCATCTTTAGCATAACGAACCTTACTCAAACCGCTATACTTATCTTCATCTGATCTATATCCAACAGGACAAACAAGTACAGAGGTCAATCCAAGCTCATTTAATCCAAGAATTTCATCATATTCCTTAGGTTTAAACCCTTCCATCGGACAAGTATCAATTCTCATTTGAGCACAAGTCGTCATTAAATTTCCAAGAGCAATATAAATTTGATTTTTTGACCAAGCAGCTTGACCCTCAACAGACTTATTAGGAATCATCATGAGCATCTTTTTAAAGCCAGCTAAATCACTTGGCTCTTGCCCTCTCGTTTTTGCAGTATCGCTAACATAATTATCAATAAAACTTTCATCTAAAGTTTTTGGAGCACACATAACAATTAAATGGCTGGCATCTCTAACTTGTTTTTGATTCCAACTAGCCGTGACTAGCTTTTCTCTTAAATCTTTATTTTCAACGACAACAAACTTCCATGGCTGAAGTCCATAAGAAGAGGGAGTTAGCCTTAAAGCTTCTAACAGAGTATTCAACTGATTTTCTGAAATCTGTTTATTAGGGTCAAACTGTTTACAAGCATAACGCCAATTAAGGTCTTCAATAATTTTTTCCATCTTACTTCCTATTGTAGTATTGTTAATAATTTTTTATCTGCTACAAGTTTTTCAATCACTTCATTGAGACAATTTGCGAGTGTAGGCGTAATTCTCTCCGTGCCATCCCGCATATCTCCTTCAGACAAATACTCGGCCCAAAAATTTCCTGACCATTTTTTATTATCACCTAAAATATGAAAACTAATATCGACCCGACACTTAGCTCGCTCAGGCTTAAACTTATCAATAATTTCTTCTACCCATAGTTGATTTACCTCAACCGTCATTTTTAATTTTGAGCTCTCGTTTATGATGAGATTTCTTTTGCTAAATGAACTCACCAAAAATCTAGACATGAAGTCTTTTAAATTTGTCGTCAGTACAACAGGAGTTTTATTATACTGGACTCCCGTATAAGCATTACCCAAATTGATAACATCTCTTTTATCAGCGATACTCATAATCACAATACTTTGTGCTGCACTATTTATTCTAGTCACCTTTAGTTTTTCAAGCTCACTGTGAAGATCATTATCTTTTAAAAGATACGAACCTGTTGCACAGCTTAATAATAAAAATAAAATTGCATATCTCATGCTTTCTCCTCAATTGTTTTTTCCCATAATTTAAATCGATCTAAGTCCTCTTTAATTAAGCTAAGTACCCAAGTTAGTACGGCTACATCGTCAACAAACCCAAGCCCTAAAATAAAGTCTGGCACAAAGTCGGTAGGTGTAACAAAGTAAACAATTGCTACGACAGAATAAAGAATCGTTTGTTTATCAACTTTAGTATACTTTCTGGTGATCCACATTTTGGCCATACGAATAAGTGCCTTTAACTCTGCCAAATAATTGCCAAAAGAATCCATAACACTTTTTTTATTTAGTTTTTCTGCCGCTTTATCCAGCTTATATTTTAAGCCCTGAGGATTTTCCATTAAATCCGCGGATATGGACATAAACTTGCCTTTGACGTACTTTGCTAATCTTGAGTTCATAATCACCTTTAAATTTCAATCAGTTATCCTAGCAGGTTTAATCAATAAAGTTAAATCACTCCTAGCTAATAATTTCAGACACTTATGCCCATCAAATAATACCCTATGTAAATTTTTCAATATCTCTAGTAAAACTGAGTAACACTTAGTAAGGTGCAGCCACTTTAGAATAACTACTTAATTGTAGCTAAAAAATTTAAAGTATTCTCTCTTGTGTAATGGTGCCGAATCTCTCTCTCTCTCTTGTATTCGGCACCTTTTTTTTCAGTTTTTTTCTTCTAAATTCAATAATGCTTTTTTAATACCTAGCCCTCCGGCATAACCAACCAAGGAATTATTAGAGCCAATAACTCGATGACAAGGAATAATTATTGGCAGGACATTTTTATTATTGGCACCAGCCACAGCGCGGGCATAGTTTGCTCCACCACCAACTTTTATCGCTTGCTCTTTATAACTAATTGTCTGGCCGTAACTAATGTTTAATAACTCATGCCAACATTTTTTTTGAAACTCAGTACCATCTAAGTGTAGAGGGACCTTAAATTGCTTAAGCTTCCCAGCAAAGTAAAGGTCCAATTCCTTTTTAGCTTGAACAAGGATTCTATTTGATTCTGCCCGCTGTGTTTTTTTAAACTCTATGCTCACAAGTTTTGTACCGCTTGCTGTTAAGGTTAAGTCTCCAATAAATGATCTGTAATTTTGTTTTAATAATTTTTCCAATTCAATCCCCTTATTTCATTGCAATAGATAAAAACTCTACATAGAATGCACGTAATTATTTTTGAATGGAGAATCAAATGAATTATCAAAAAACCAATCCCCCAGAGGTTCAAAAGCTACTTGATTTAGTATCAAACCTCAAGTTTCCAGTGATAATATTCATCGCTGTACTCATTGGAGTTACCGGCAGCTTTTATACAGTGGAGCCAGATGAGGAAGCTGTTGTTATTCGTTTTGGAAAACACATTGAAAACACTCAACCTGGCCTACATTTTAAAATTCCTTTTGGAGTAGACAATGTCATTAAGGTTAAAACTAAAATTGTTCACCAAGCAGAATTTGGTTTTAGGACGATGAATACCAACTCAAAAAGAACAACCTACTCCTCTCGTAATTTTGATTATGAGTCTTTAATGCTTACAGGAGACCTCAACGTCGCTGAAGTTCAATGGGTTGTGCAATATCAAATATCTGATCCTTTTAAATTTCTTTTTAAAACAAGTGATCCCATCGTAAACATTCGTGATGTTGCAGAATCTATCATGAGAAGAGTTGTAGGAGATAAACTTGTCACTGAGGTTTTAACGACAGGAAGAGTTGAAATAGCCTTAACGGCCAAAGATCTTATGCAGAAAATTCTGGACAAATATAATATGGGTGTAAGTATTAAATCAGTTAAGCTACAAGATGTTAATCCCCCTAAGGTTGTTCAGTCCTCATTTAATGATGTCAATGCTGCTAAACAAGAACAAGAAAAGATGTTTAATCAAGCAGAGGAATCGTATAACCGAATTATTCCTGAAGCACGAGGGAAGGCCAATAAGCTCATTCAAGAGGCTGAAGGTTTTGCCAATGCAATTATAAATAGGGCTCACGGTGATGCTGAAAGATTCAGCACAATTGCTAAAGCTTATCGAAAAGCGCCAGCAATTACTCGTAAGAGAATCTATCTTGATACGATGGAAAACGTTCTCTTAAAACTTGAAGATGTCACTATTATCGACAGCAGAGTTAAGGGCTTATTGCCAGTCTATTCTAAACAAGGAGTTACAAAATGAATAATAACAAAGGGACCATAGGGCTTATCATTGTCGCCGTGTTATTCGTTATAGGTAATAGCTCAACTTATATTCTTACAGAAGGTAAACAAGCTATTGTCACTGAGTTCGGAAAGCCAATTGGTGAACCTATAACAAACGCTGGAATTCATTTTAAAAAACCATTTGTTCACAAGGTGCGATTTGTCGATAAAAGAATTTTAAACTGGGATGGCTATCCAAACCAAATTCCAACCAAAGATAAAAAGTATATTAAGGTTGATACTACCGCTAGATGGCGAGTTGTTGACGCACTTAAATTCATCCAAACTGTTCAAAACGAACAAGGAGCGAAAGCAAGGCTTGATACTATCTTAGATGGGCATACAAGAGATATTATTTCAGGTCACAACCTTGTCGAAGCTGTTAGAAATTCTGATAAAATACTGGCCAAGATTGAAGAGAAAAAGGCGGAAATAGAGGCAAAAAAAGCCAAAGGTGAATTCATCCTAGAAGAAGAAATAGGTGGTGAAATAGTCTCCATTACTGTTGGAAGGGAACAACTTAGCCAAATGATTGTTGAACAAGCTGACAAGGAACTAAACGCTCTTGGTATTCAACTTATTGATTTACAGCTAAGACGTATTTCCTATGAAGAGTCCGTTGAAAGAAAAGTATACGAAAGAATGATATCTGAGCGACAAAGAATTGCTCAAAAAATACGTTCAATTGGTAAAGGTGAAAAAGCAAAAATCGAAGGTCGACTTGGTAAAGACTTAAAAGATATTGAGTCTCAAGCCTATCGTACAGCTGAGGTCATTCGCGGTAAAGCCGAAGCAACAGCAACAGCAATCTATGCGAAATCATTAAGCAGAGATGCTAAGTTTTACGAGTTTATCAAAACAATGGAGTCATATAAAAAAGCCCTTAAACCAGGCACTAAATTTTTATTTTCTTCAGATGCTGAATTTTTTAAATACTTAAAATAATCTAAAAGCGGCTCTCTTTGAGCCGCTCTTTAAAGAATTTTACCTATGTCTACCACCCGACGAGATACTAGAATTAAACGTTGTCCTAAATGCTTAGTTCATCATTTAAATTGTTTTTGTAATGATATTGAAACGCTCTCACTCAAAAGCAAGCTGAGCCTAATTATTTATAAAAAAGAACGTTTTTTACCAAGTAATACAGCTCAACTAACACTGAAATCTTTAACAAATTCTCAATACTTTTTTCGCGGATATCAAGGTAAAAAATTAAATCCTGATTTTATTGATGATACAAACTATCAACCACTATTACTTTTTCCAACTGAGGATTCAGTAGAGCTAACTCCCGAATTAGTTAAGACATTTAATAAACCCATTAACCTCATTGTACCTGATGGAACCTGGCGACAAGCTAAGAAAGTTCACCGCAGAGAAGAGCTCCTCATCAATATACCAAGAGTGAGAATTACCCCACAGGCCAAGAGTATTTATCCACTACGCAGACAAAAATTTGAATTTGGATTATGTACCCATGAAGCCATTGCCTATGCAATGGCCATAATCGAAAGTGAGAATGTAAAAAATAAATTAATGAATAATCTAAAGATCTTTATTCATGCACACTTAAAAAATCGTCCTATTTTTGAGAAGGAGAACTAACCTACATAAATGGCATAAACGAAGAAAACATTCCCATAAAAGGCTTTTTCATTTGAGAACTCATTCCTCCCACACTACCCGACATCTTATTAACATCCTTGCCTAAATAAAACATAAGCTCACTCATATTTTTCATATTCCCAGACATAACTTTTACATCAGCTGACATCTCAGGCATTGAGCTCATATCTAGTTGCATTTTTTCTATTAATCCAACCATTGTCCGCATATCTCTTTTCATATTGTACATGGCTGGAGAGACGTCGTTAAACATTGTCACTAACCCGGCCCAAAAATCAGTAAAACCATTAAAGAAAGTAGTTTCAACAAATAATTTTTTCGCTTCCTTTAACGTTTTACCATGAGGAACAGAGAGAAGAACAACCAGTTTTTTCCCACCCTTTTCCCAATAGTATGGATAATCAACACCTCGGTGATGGTAAGTCGATGAGCCAATTAAGGCCGGAACTTCATCAAACTCAAGAGATAATTTTGCAGACTCTTCCAACTTGCTAGCAAGCTGAGCCACAACATTATTATAATGAGCAACATGAACTGAAATATCAATATAAGGAGCTCTCACTCTTCTTTGTGCAAAACTAGCTTGTACTTCACTAATTTGGGTAAAGTAAGTTTCATACTCTGAGACTTTTTCACTAAGAGCTTTAAGCTCTGTTGTAACAACGCTTACTTCTTCAACAAGTGCAGCGTAATCTGAGAAGTAGTCATTCCAATCAACGGCGAAAGAATCTTCAAAGGCCATAGTAAAAGCAGCATCAGTCTGAACGGGAATAACACAGAATCCCTTATCCTCATCATAATAGGGTTTCCAAGCTTCATCAGCATTACTTTTAACCGGTAAATAACCGCAGTTAAGTTCATTCATTTCTTTTATTTCAGCTGGGCTCATCTCCCATGGAAATGTCCAAGCATAGCCAGAAGTTGTCATCAAAAATACGAAAGTGAATGAGAGAAGTTTTAATTTATTTTTTAGAAGCATTTTATTCCTTTATCTTTATTAAGGTGTAGCAAGGAACTGTATCTAACACAGTTTCGGCCTGGGGAGGTTCCTTGCGTGTAAGAATTATATTCTCAAGTTGACTCTAAAATAAGCTAACCTACTGCTTTTGCATAAAAACCATCAAAAAATTCCCTTAATAAATGCTTAACTATTCCGATGAGGTATTAATGAAGTCTATCTTTACCTTAGGAATAATTTTCGTACTGCTTAGCTCTTTTGCGATTCATGCTAAAGAAAAGCAGTGCAAGCCTCCCCTACCCAACAAGGATTTACGCCCCAAATTTGGTAAGGTTAGAGACCAAGGAGCGATGGGTTGGTGCTATGGGTATGTTGCGGCTGACTTGATGGGCTTTTATCTCACTCCAAGTGAATTAGATCAAAGGTCACTATCTAATCGTATTTCAGGTGTCCAAGTCTCCTCACTTTATAATTCAAAAAATGAGGAAACAAGAAAATATAAAGCACAAATAGAAGAAAGAATTAATAAGGATACTTTTGATAAAGTGGATCGAGAGATAGCTGACTTTAATTTTAAAAACCCAACGAAACAGAAAGCTTTTGAGCCAAAGAGCGGAAATACAAGAATGGCCATTAAATACATTCAAAAATATGGTTATTGTAAAGAAGCTGATGTTTTATCTGAGCGATATAATTATAAATCAAAAAACTGTTTTGGATTTAAAGTAGACTGTAATATTAAACAAATTATGAGAGCTCTTCATCGTTATAAAGCCACAGGCAACTATAAGTGTGAAGCTATTCAAGCAGCGCAAGCATTCACCCCCAATACTAGCTATGGATCGATTATAAATGCTTTTAAATACTCTAAAATTTCAACCTTATTTGAGTCATTCGTTCATGCTTCCTGCAAAGCAACCATTCCAAAACTGAAAGGCAGGAGACCTGCTGCATATCATTTTTCAGAAAAGGATTATAAGACAATTAATAATATACTTACGAATAATGAACCACTCAGTATTACTTATGACTTAGGTAAGATTTTAAAAGGTAAAGAAGGCTATAAACACGAATCTATAATAGCAGGACGAAAATATAACTGCCAAACCCAAGAGTTTGACTATATTGTTAGGAATAGCTGGGGAGAGACTTGTACACCTTTCGAAAAAAAGAACTTTCCGCCACAACAAGAAAGAAAAAATTGCAGGGAAAGTTTCACAACTCAGAGTAAAATTGATTTCTTAGAAAGCATGCTAAGAGATCATAAAAAAAATAAAAATTGGGAAAAAATTAAAAAAACCAAACAAAAGCTTGCTAAAAATAAGAACAAAAAAATCTATTCTTTCGATAAATGGCTTGATGAAGCTGATAAGTGTGATAAAAAATTCCCTACCAATATCAGTAAATTTCGCAACCCGAAAGTTCGCTGTGAAAAAGGAAACCTTATTATTCCATGGTCAGAGCTCAAGCCACATTTGACACACTTTACTTATATGAAAAAAACGAAGTGACCCAATCTCATTTACTCCAAAATACTTAATTGACTATCATTAATAATTTCAAGAACCTGACTTCGACCACCATAATAAGAAGACATTCCAGTATCAATTCGCCAAACTTTATTATTACAAGCCGAGTTGATTGCATTCTTTTGGACCGTATG
>JABJPQ010000654.1 GCA_018663815.1 Halobacteriovoraceae bacterium
ATATTCACCAAAAAATAATTTTTCTCCCGTAGAAGGATTTCTCGTAAAACAAACTCCTGTGCCTGAAGACTCCCCTGTATTTCCAAATACCATCGACTGAATATTTACGGCCGTGCCCCAATCATCCGAAAAACCATTTAATTGCCGATACTTTGCTGCTCGAGGATTTTTCCAAGAGTCAAAAACGGCCCCAATGGCTGACCAAAGCTGCTCCATAGGATCTTGCGGGAAAGATTTTCCAAATTCTTCCAAAAGAACTTGCTTGTAAACATCAACTAATTCTTCTAAATCATGTGCATCTAAATCTGTATCCTCTTTATAGTTTCTCGCTTCTTTTAAGTCATCGAGTTGAAATTCCAAAATCGATGTATTGATACCCATAACAACATTTGCAAACATCTGAATAAATCGTCGATATGAATCCCATGCAAAGCGCGGATTATTTGTTTTTTTTGCAATGGCCTTTACTGTTGCATCATTCATACCTAAGTTGAGGACAGTATCCATCATTCCCGGCATAGAAACTTTCGCTCCAGATCTAACTGAAAACAAAAGCGGATTTTTTACATCACCAAATTTCTTTTCCGTAATTTTTTCAATATCGGCTAATGCCGTTTTAACCTGAGCTTTGATATCTGCTGAGATTGTTTTATTTTGTTTATAAAAATCGAGACAAGCTTGAGTGGAAACTGTAAAACCGGCGGGAACGGGAAGTTTTAAACTGCACATCTCAGCGAGATTTGCTCCTTTTCCTCCTAACAAATCTTTCATTGATTTGTCACCTTCGGTCACTTTAGTACTAAAACAATAAACCCATTTTTTCATACAAATTCCTTGTTGCTGCTAATTTCGGTAACTATTTGGGAAATTTTACATCAAAAAATTCTAAATGTTATTGCTTTTCTTGCACCGATTTCAGAAGAAGCTCTTTATATTCAAATACTTATCTACTCTCGTGTTTTTTATCTTCTTGCTAATAACTTCTACCATTAACTAAAAAAGGAGTTTATATGATTAACGCTATGAGGTATACTGAGTATCTAGTTGATGCTGGCTTTACAAAAGAGCAAGCAGATACAGCAATTAAAGTAGGGCTGGAGCTTATGGACGCAAAATTTGCAACTAAACAAGACATTCAACTATCTGAGTTAGCTTTGCGATCTGATATGAAGGAGATGGAGCATTCAATTCGCTCTGATATGAAAGAATCGGAGGATGCAATTAGATCCGAGATGAAAGAGGTTGAGACATCGATCAGATCAGGTATAAAAGAAATCGAAACATCAATTAGATCTGACATGAAAGAGATGGAAAGTTCTATTCGTGGTGACATGAAAGAAATGGAGGGTTCTATACATTCGCTTGAGGGGTCTGTACTACTAATAACTCAAGAATTACATGCGATGCCGGACAAAATAATCGTCCGACTCTCTGGAATTATGGCCATTATGTTTAGCCTAAGTATAACCGTTTTTAAGCTATTAGCTTAAAAACCAAACTTATTCAAAATATAACTTTCAACTTCCGAAATTTTAACGCGATCTTGGTTCATTGAATCACGGTCGCGAATAGTAACGGCCTCATCCTCTAAAGTATCAAAATCAATTGTTATACAAAGAGGTGTTCCAATCTCATCTTGACGGCGATATCTCTTTCCAATATTTCCAGCGACATCATACTCACATTTATACTTTTTCTGAAGCGCTTCAAATAGAGGTCGAGCCTTTTGCGCTAAAGGTTCTTTTTTCATTAATGGCAAAACGGCAACTTTTATTGGAGCCATTTTTGGAACAAACCCCAAGACAGTTCGCTCTTCTTTTGTGCCAGGGTTTTCCACGCGATAAGCATCACATAAAAGGGCTAAAATATGACGATCACACCCAACACTTGTTTCTACAACATAAGGAATATATTTTTTATTACCATCTGCTTGATCAACATAATTTAAATTTTTGCCAGAAAACTCTGCATGTTTTCCTAAGTCAAAATCAGTTCGTGAGTGAATTCCCTCCATCTCATCCCAACCAATTGGAAATTCATATTCAATATCAAAGGCTAAGTCAGCATAATGAGCCAACTCTTCACCATGGTCGTGCCAGCGAAGTTTTTTTGGATCAAGACCTTGTTCAATATGCCAGTCAAAACGAATCTCTTTCCATTTTTCCATAAACTCTTTTTGAGTTCCCGGCTTTACAAAGTATTGCATCTCCATCTGTTCAAACTCACGAGTTCTAAAAATAAAATTCCCTGGGGTAATTTCGTTTCGAAATGCTTTCCCTATTTGAGCTATACCAAATGGAAGTTTACGTCTCATAGTGGTTTGTACGTTTAAAAAGTTTGTAAAAATACCTTGCGCTGTTTCTGGTCTTAAATAAACAGTTGAACCAGAATCCTTTACAGGTCCCATCGTCGTTTCAAACATCAAGTTAAAATCGCGAGGCTCTGTATAAGAATCTTTAGCCCCGCAAGACTCACAAGGAGCTGTAACATCAACTTTATCTGCCCGAAAACGTGCCTTACATTCTTTACAATCAACTAAGGGATCAGAAAAGCCATCAATATGCCCAGAAGCTTTCCACACCATCGGATGCATAAGAATAGATGCATCAACACCATCGATATCATCCCGATATGTCATAGCCTTCCACCAAGAGTCCTTTACATTTCTTTTGAGCTCAACTCCAAGAGGGCCATAATCCCAACATGAGCCAAGACCTCCGTAAATTTCAGAACTTTGAAAGATAAAGCCTCTTCTTTTAGATAGGCTTACGATTTCTTGCATGTCGGTTACTTTTTTTGTTTCCATTATGAACTCCAGATTTGAGAAACTGTAGCATAAAAGCAACTGCTAGATCCATAAAAAATCTAATTTTTTCAGATTTCAGCAACTCTTTGTAGACTTATGATCTGACTAATTCATCTCATGTTCCCAAATTGTTTCGAAGTGGGTATTTGATATATTACTTGTGGATATAGTCTCAGTAGTTCCATCATTTGCGTAAAAATAGATCGTTGAGTAATTAAAAATATATAAGCCCCTACTCATCCCTCTAAAGTACAAAATTGCCGTATTGCTGGAAAAGTTTGTAACGTTGTATAGATTTGTATTGTCTTTATTCACTTGAAATACTTGTGGATTTGAAACTGCGTCATTATCTGTAAATAAAAACCCATCTGGTGTTGCTTGAATAAGTCGTATACTGGGATTATAGTTTCCAGTTACGGCCGTAATTTCAAGTGGGCTAGTTATTATAGATGTTTCAGTCATATAATAGAGTTGGGCGCCATCAGAAAAAAAGAAGTAAGCCGTGGTTCCATCGTGCTCTAACGACAGTGTACTTGGTGCTGCACCAAAGTTAACAGTCTCGCTTGTATTCAAAGAGGTGTTATATCTCACAAAGGAATTTGTGTATGCAAGATCAAAAAGAAATTGATTAGATATATGTGCCTTAGCCGTTAGAAGACTCGAGCATGAGATAACAGCGGGAGATGTAATAACAGTTTTTGTAAAGGACCCATCCATGGCAATAGTATGCAGCCTATCCCCTGCACTTTGATAGCACACGAATAATCCACTAGTGCTTGCAGCAAGATAATATGCATCAGAGGTGATGTATGTTCCTCTACAATCAGGAGTATTATTTCCAACAACAATTTTACACAACGTACCAGTCGTTTCTGCTGTTGTTTTAGCTAGAAAGTATAGATCGCCTGAATATTTCACAAATTTCCGAGGGTCCGAATTATTACTTCCAAATAAACTTATTTCAAGTGTTGTCTTGGAAACAAGGTCATACTTAAATAAGCTTGTGTTAGTTCCGTTATAAGCTGTAAAAAAAATGGCACTATCAAAATAATTATAATTAGCCGGACTAGAAAGTGTTATTGAGAGCGGCCCCGGTATTGTTTCAACTAAATTTGTGCTCGTATCTAAAAAGCAAGGAGAATTTCCGCATTCAAAAAAAATAAGATTTTTCTCATAAACTTCTGGTGTGGTCGTTTCTTCTGGCGTTTTTGAGTTATCAAAAAAACCATCATCAACTTTCGTCTCACCATCTGTTAAGATTTTTGTAACATTACATGAGCTCAACAAAAGAACTAAACATAATAATTTCATATTCCTCCAACTCCTATCTTTTTTTCTAATTAATTCAGACTTCCATATCCGTTATACAACCAAAATATCTCATTACTTGATAAAGCTTTTGTCCAAATACCTACGGAATCAAGACTTCCCCCGAAAGTTTGTGCTCCAGCACTATCTGAACATAATCCAAAGCTTGATGCATGAGAAAATGAAGACGGGGTACCAGCAATTGTATTAAAAAGAGTTCCATCGACATATAATTCAACCGAGCCTCCGCCGGCTTTAATCAAAACAATAAAATGATGATATGAACCATCGTCAAAATCAACAACATCCCTAAATGCATAAGTACCACTTGGCCAAGTTATTACAAGATCAGAATTATCATTTTCACAATCATCATTATCAAACATAATAAAATAGGTATTAAAATCTATGACATAATTTGTATCCCCACATCCACCAGAAACATCAGCCCCCATGTCAGCCCAAAAAGAAAAAGTTAAATCTTCTGAAATACTTCTATTGAGAGTTATATTTCCTTGTAAAAGGTGTGAACCTGAAGAGCCCGTTGAGCAATCAGCAGCATGTCCTATATTTCCGGAAGTATTTTGTCCAACATTTCCTCCAGTATCAAGCAAACTATAACTATTAATATGGGTGTCAAATCTTGTTGAGTTAGCGCTTTCCTCCAACCTCCAAAAAGCCACCAAATCGGCACTTAATGATGAAGTATCAGGACTATAACAGGGACCTCTAGAGTCACTAGTGTCGCAACAGTCACTGTGAGTAGGGTTTAAAGTGCAATTAACCTGAGTTCCAGAATTATCCCCAAAAAACTTATCACCGACCTCAGTCTCCCCACTCGTCAACATCTTAGTCACATTACAAGAACTCAACAAAAGTAAAAGTACTAAAAACCTCACACAACCTCCATCAGAGTTAAATCAAATAATTTCTTATACTCTCCACCCTTAGCTAATAACTCGGCATGTTTTCCTGCTTCAATCATCAAGCCTTCCTTCATCACAATAATACGGTCATAATGTTGAATAGTACTCAGCCTGTGGGCTACTGCTATTACTGTTTTTTGACTGGCAACTTTATCCAGAGCTTTTTGAACTACTTTTTCTGATTCATTATCAAGCGCGGAAGTTGCTTCATCAAAAAGAAGCACCGGACAATCTCGCAAAAATGCCCTGGCGATAGTAAGTCTTTGGCTTTGTCCGCCAGAAAGTTTTAAACCGCGATCTCCAATTTGAGTTTCCATCGCCTCTGGTAATTTTTGAATAAACTCAGCCGCGTAACTTACTTCTAAAGCATTTTGAATACGTTCCTCAGAGTAAGTTTCCCCTGCTAATAGATTTTCTTTTATTGAGTCATTAAAGAGAAAAATATCTTGTGATACGAGAGCAAAGGCATCCCTAATGGAGCGGATGGTGTACTCTTTGATATTATGCCCATCAATGAGAATCTCACCATTTTCAACATCGTAAAGACGCATAAGTAGTGCAATTAGAGTCGACTTTCCTGAACCTGAGAGACCCACCAAGGCGACTTTTTCACCTTTCTTTATATTTAAATTAAAATTCTTAATAACATCACCATTGCCATAGGAAAAAGTGACATTTTTAAATTCAATTGATTCAGAAAAATCCTCAAAAGTTTTTTTACCCGTATTTGCTTCTTCCGGCTCATCTAATAATTTAAAAATTCGGCTCGCAGCTGCTCTGGCTTGATTCAGTTTTGTATTCGCTTTAGAAAATTTTCTTATCGGATCCATGAACATGGCCAATGCGCCCACAAAGGAGAAAAATTCCCCGGCCGTTAACCCACCATCCCGGTGACGATAAAATGCCAACACAATAACAATAGCAAAGGCAAATGCCCCCACTGTTTCAACTAACGGGTGAGAGTGTTCTTCGGCTGAGTTACTTTTCATTTTATGGGCTAAGAATTTATTTTGTGCGCTATCAAATCTTTTCAGCATATAATTTTGCAAAGAAAACGCTTTAATAATTTTTTGGCCAGAAAGCCCTTCCGCCGCGTGATGGGTCATGTCGGCAATATCAGCTTGGGCGCGGGTAACGTACCTTCTAATTCTTTTACCTGTTACTGCAAATATAACCAGAAAAAATGGAATTACCGCAAAGATAACTATCGTTAAGCGCCAATCATGCCATAGAGCAACTCCCAAAAGTCCAATTGCAAAAAGTGGTTCTCGAATAATTGAAACTCCATGCATAAACGATTCAGCAAAGATGGCCGTATCA
>JABJPQ010000095.1 GCA_018663815.1 Halobacteriovoraceae bacterium
CTTAAAATCATAAATAAAACTAGTAACTTTTTCATAGAATTCCCTTTAAGTTTGTTTTAGTTTAACTCTTTGTTATCGGTGGCTTAGCCTAAAAGTTTGAATCTAAGTTTAATTCTACATATAGTGGGTAATGATCACTAGGGTGGGCTATTTTTTCTTTGTAGTTCTTAGGATAATTTGTTCTAACCGCTCCTGAAAAATCCAGTACCTTGGTTTTATTATCAAGCATTTTTGCGAGATTTTTATCCATTAAAAAATAATCCAACTGCATGAAAATCGCCTCCCTTTGTTTATTATAATAGAGGTATGTCGCCCGATCAAAATTGGTATGATTTAGGTGCTCAAGGCAATCAATAAGCCCTAAATTTGTGGCAAATTGATCAAGTTCATAGTCATTTGTGTCTTTGGAGATTATTCCATTTAAATCTCCGGTAACAGCAACATGAGTATTTTTTTTTAAAAGTATTTTTTCTGCAACCTTAACGATCTGTGCAACTTCTCTCTTTCGTTGTTTGCGACCCTCAAAGTCCACTCCTTTGAGATTTAGCTTTGACTTAAGATGTGTTAGCAAAAAATGGAAATAATTATTATTTATAGTTAGTTTTAATTCCAAAATACCTCTGGCAAACACAGAGTGATTATGAAATTTATGTGTAAAATTTAAGCTGCTTGTCTTCTGGATGAGAACGCCAAGGTCTATTCCTCTGTCTGAGTTTGATTTGTGGTGAACAACAATGAACTTATCATTTAAAAATAAGGAATTCAGGTTGTTTAAACTCTCTTTTCCTCCGGCTTCAGTAAAAAGGCAGATGTCCGGACTTACTTGATCGATCAAAGTTGCTATTGCTTTTATTTTTTCAAGGGGTTTATTGGGCTTAAGGCTGCTGGAGAGTTGTTGCCACTTTGGCTCGTTCAATGAGCTAATAGATTCATCTTTACGTTTATCAACAAAAATAAATAAGTCTTGTAAGTTCCAAACAAGAATTTTTAGTTTAGACACTTATTAAATAACAAAACCAAGAGGGATTGCAATGACTAAGGAAATTCCTCCAATTATTGCTCCTGTTACGAGAACGACTGCGAGTGTTTTTAGAAGAGGAGCCATAAAATACCTTTTTGTTGTAAGAATTGTCTAAATCTTATTTTATCAGTATCTTTGTATATGTCCAAGTGTGAAGGAAATTAATATGAAAATAGTCATGCTTTTTAGTGTTTTGTTCAGTTTTATGAGTTCAGCCTTAGCGGTAGAAAAAATCGTCATTATTGGTGATTCAGTTACTGAAGGGTATGGTGTTGATCAAGAATATAGTTATCCTGCTCTCTTAGAAAAGCTACTAAACAAAGAGACAAAGAAATATAAAGTGATTAATGGGGGAGTTTCAGGTTCAACAACAGCTTCTGCTCTTAGTCGGCTAAAGTGGTTTTTAAAGGCAAAGCCTAAGCTTGTCATAATCGCTCTTGGTGCCAATGATGGACTAAGAGGAATTAAGGTTCGAGAATCATCTAAAAACTTAGAGAAAGCGATTGTTTTAGCTTTAAGTAAAAACCTTAAAGTTGTTCTGGTAGGTATGAAGATGCCGCCTAATTATGGAAAAAAATATCAGCAATCCTTTGAAAAAATCTTTGCTCAACTTGCTGATAAACATAAATTAAAATTCATCCCTTTTCTTTTAAAAGGGGTTGCAGGTAATAAAGAACTTAATATTGAAGACGGAATCCATCCTAATCGAAAAGGATATAAGGTGATTGCCAATAATATATATGCACAGATAAAGGGATTACTATGATTCAGTTTCAAGATGTAACAAAGCGATTTAAACAGGGGTTTAAAGAGATAAGTGTTTTAAATAATTTTAACTTCATAATAGAGGAGTCTGGCACAATTGCTATTGTAGGAAAATCAGGTTGTGGAAAATCGACATTTCTTTCTCTTTTAGCCGGTCTTGATAGCCCAACGACGGGAAAAATATTTATTGATAAACAAGAGATTACTCATAAGTCAGAAAGAGAACTAACAGTATTTAGGGCTAAAAATATTGGCTTCATTTTTCAAAACTTTAATCTTATCGAGAGCTTTACTGTTCTTGAAAATGTCATGCTACCACTTGAGGTCTTAAATGTTTCAAGCCCAAAAGAGAAAGCGACTCATTATTTAAATTCAGTTGGGTTACAAGATAGGCATAATCATTTTCCAGATCAACTTTCAGGAGGTGAAAAGCAAAGAGTCGCAATTGCTAGAGCCTGTGTGACAAATCCACAAATTATATTAGCTGATGAGCCCAGTGGAAACCTTGATCCAGAGACAGGAAATGAAGTGATGAGTGTTCTTTTTCGGACCGCAAAAGAGTTTCAGCAAACAGTCATTCTTGTTACTCATGACTATGAACTTGCAAAAAAATGTGATCATATTTTTGAAATTAAAAACCATCAGATAGTGAAACTATGATTAGCCTTAAGCTCGCAAAGAGAGAACTCTTAAATAATTCTAGGTATTGGTTAATTTTTACTCTGAACTTGAGTCTTGGGCTACTTGGATTTGTACTCATCTTTCTTTTTCGCGAAAGTATTGGGATTAGTCTTGAGCAAAGAGCAAAGACCTTGCTTTCAAGCGATATTGCCATTTCTGGGCGAAGAGAATTGGTTGATCTTGAACAGAAAACAATCGATCGGTACTTAATGGATAAAGTTTCTTCTCATACAGACCTAGTCGAAATGTATTCAATGGGAATGGCCGAAAAGGCGAGTGGGGCGGTCTCCAGACTGACATTTATAAAAGCTATCCAGGGAGTTTTTCCTCTCATCGGTGAAATTCGTCTCAAAGATGGGCGTGAATTAACTCAGCAAATAATTAAGTCATTACAAGCGAAACCAGTTGTTATTATTAGCTCTGAAGTTTCTCATCAGTTTAAATTGGAGCAGGGAGACTTTATTCAACTTGGCAAAACCAAGTTTAATGTGCTTGGAATTTTGGCCAAGGATACGACTTCGGCAATGAGAGGAGTTAGCTTTGCTCCAAAGGTTTATATCGGCTTGAAGCAGTTAGCAGCGACTGGGCTGACGGGTCATGGAAGTATTGCATGGTTTACTGATTTTTATCTATTGAATAAGAATATTGATCATAAAAGCACACTTGATGATTTAAAAAAGATGGTGAAAGATCCAGCGATTTCTGTTCGTGGTCCCAAGGATTCAGGTCAACAATTAGGGAGAGTCCTTAATTACTTAACTGATTACTTAGGTCTCGTTGGTTTAGTTGCTGTGTTGATATCTTCAATTGGAGCATTCTATTTGTTTCAAAGCTACCTGCTTAGCCGAATAAAATATATGGGGATTTTGAAAACGTTAGGTCTTTCAAAGCAAACAATTGCGATGTCTTTTATATGGATAATTATATTTTTAGGTATGTTAGCATCATCTTTATCCTTGTTCTTGGTTAAACTTTTTCTTCCAATTGTATTTAGTGTCCTCACCCAATGGATGGATATCAGTTATCAGGTGGTTCTAACTTATAGCATGCTTTTTACTTTGTTTTCAATTTCAATTCTCATTAACGCTTTTGTTTGTGTACCTTTAATTATTAGTGTTTTAAAAAAACCAACGATAGAGCTTTTACAAAATAATTTAAAGATTAAGTTTGGTCTCGTTGATCTTATTTATTATGTACCTGCATTTTTGTTTCTATGGAGTCTGGCAATATGGCAAGCTCACTCGGTTAAAATTGGGAGTATCTTCATTTTTGCAATTGTAGGAATCTTTATTGTTGTTTTTTCTTTATTTCCATTTGGGTTTAACTATATAAGCAATAAATTACTTAAACTGGAACTTAAACAACCTTTCTCCTTGAGTTTTGGACTAGCACTTCGTTATTTTATCCGCAATAAAGTGGCTAGTATGTTGTCTGTGCTTTGTTTAGCAATTGGTATTTTATTAATGACCGTTATAGCACAAATAAGTGCGAGCCTTGAAGTGGAGTTAACAGATAATCGTTTAGCCAAACCTTCTTTGTTTTTGTTTGATATTCAAGATGATCAAAGTGTTGCATTAGTCGACTTTGCAAAGAAAAATGATATTCCCCTAATGCAAACAACTCCTATGGTGCGAGCACGCTTGATAAAAAAAATGGGAAAAAA
>JABJPQ010000655.1 GCA_018663815.1 Halobacteriovoraceae bacterium
AACTGTGCCAATAACTACTTTAATACAATTGCGATGGATAAAACGCCAAAGACAATAACAATTATTCAATACCAACTAGCGAAAAAATTTATTTTTGATAAAATCTATAATATGTTTGGCGGAAAAATCAGATATTTTGTTTCTGGTGGTGCCCCTTTAAACTTAAAAGTTAATGAGTTTTTAAGAAACTCTGGTTTAACTGTTCTTGAGGGTTATGGACTTACTGAAACTGTTGCCCCGTGCTTTCTCAACCCTCTTGAGAAACAAATTACAGGTAGCGTAGGACAACCACTAGGAGATCTTGAAACAAAATTTCTCCCCGACGGTGAAATTCTCCTACGAACGACAGCGATGTTTTCTGGCTATTACAAGGACGAAGAAGCCACCAAAGAAGCCATTGATGAAGATGGTTGGTTTCACACTGGAGATATTGGAAAGTTTGACAGTGAAGGTTTTCTTAAAATAACTGATCGGAAAAAAGATATTATTATTACCAGCGGTGGAAAGAATATAGCACCACAAAAGATTGAAGGGCTTTTAAATCAAAGCGCATACATTACACACAGTATCATAGTTGGTGATCAACAAAAATACCTCACAGCATTAATTGGCATCGAAAGAGATATATTTCGAAAAAATATTGAAAGCCTAGACATGGCCGATGACTATGATTTTAAAGACTTAGCGAATAATCCGATGGTGAATAAAATCGTAAGCGATGAAATACAAGAGGTAAACAAACACCTTGCCTCATTTGAGTCTATTAAACACTTTAAGATAATTCCCCTTGAACTAAGCAGTGATGACTACTTAACTCCCTCCCTAAAGGTTAAAAAGAAGCTCATCATTAAGGACTATGGACACCTCATAGAAAGCATGTACAAATAGCCTTTGACAAATAAAGCGAATCTATTTATAAACATAGTTTCAAATAGAATTATACGGGGACCAAAATGGCAAGAGTTACAATTGAAGATTGTTTAGAAAGAGTTGAAAATAGATACGAACTTGTTCACCTAACAGTGAAAAGAGTTAAACAACTTCGTGATGGTGATGAACCTCAAGTAAAAAGTAAAAACAAAACTGTTGTTACTGCATTAAGAGAAATTGCTGCAGGAAAAATTTCTCATGCACCAATGGAAGAGTACGAGTCAGAAGAATTCTAAGCATAAACGATTTATACTGATAAAATAGGCCTATCGAAATGATGGGCTTTTTTATTTAAAAAGGTATTGCTAAATACAATCTCCACGCCATCATACCCCAAGGAAATGTCAACATACCTGACCCAACAACTCCCGCTTGATTACAAATAGCACTAGCCGTATCAACTGTAGTATTTGTACTAAATAATATCGCAGCAGAAGCTGAAGGACAGTAATCAGTAAAATAATTTTTCACATAAAGATACTGATAAGTAGAAAAAAATTCACAAGAAATTTTTGTACATTAAAAACCGTTGCATCTCCATCATCAACATGCACAACTGCTGTTACAGCGCCAGAAATATTTAAATCTCCAAGCGCATAAGCTGCGGGCTATACAATTATTGAGCTCACTAAATGAATCAATACCACCTGCGACTAAAGTAAAAGTAACCCCTCTTACTCTTCCACCATCCAACTCAAAAGGAAGATATTAAGCATATTCTAATTGCTTAATCCAATTAAAAATAAACTATAAATTCTTCTTTAAAATTAATAGATGAACAGAGTTTGGATTAAGGGAGACCTCCACTGTAGTAGCACCCTTAACAGAAAAGCTTTTCTCGCTTAGAAAAGTGGAATCTATGCCGTACTTGACACGAACTTCTTCGAGCTTTTTCTTGAGTTCAACTTCTCCACCCTGAGAATGTGCCGCTTCAAGTTCACTTTGAATAGATTCTCTTTCAGTATAAGCATTGCCATGATCTTTATCTATCACTTGGTGAACAAGAGTGTAGCTTCCGTCCAGTAACCCAGAGAAATCCAAGTGAATCTTTTTTTTCAACCCTTTATTATATTGCTCTTTGATTTTCCGATGTTTCATCCCTGCAGCTCTGGTGACATTGAAAAACTCAACAAAGTTATCTGGTAACTCTAATGTATTAAGGTCTAAAACTTCTGGTCCAGCTAATAAATCATGGACAAAACCTTTTGGAAAATTGGGATCATCGAGATACTTTTGAAGTTCAGAGTTAGGTGACATGCTTTTGAGTTCCTTCATATCAAAATCTATTCCATAGTGATTGTTAAATAATTGGCCCCAATCATACCCTATCCATCCCGCAGTATTATAGCTAAGCTCTGAGGGTACAAAGTGGCTGATTAAAACAGAAACCTGTGAGTTTTGTTTATCATAGGCTGCGATCGCTTGAATGTTTGTGTCGTCGTTTTTTACTTTAACAATTGAACCACTAAGGCCGGTTAACAAGTTTAAACTATGTAGAATGGGCTTGGGTAATTTTGACTTACCAGTAATTAACCCAATAGCTCCTCGAAACCCAGCAGGTCTACTTTCGTCAGGTTCACAAGAGGTGTGAAAATAAGCATCCGATCCAAACTCAATGAGGAATGACAGCAGGGGCTCAACGTTATTTATGATTCCAGTTCTCTCGGTGGCGTATTGTTTCATAGAAAGGTAAGTGCTTACATACCATGATGAGAAATATTCAGAATCCCATACAGACTCCCAATTACCAAATTGGTCTTCGGCACATACGGTGTGCCAACCCGGAAAGTCTGAATATATAAGCTCCACGTTACTGTTGTAAGAGTTAGGGTTTGCTTGTAGCCAAGTTTCTATTTCGAGATGTTCCTTAACCCAAAAACCAGAAGATGCAGGCGCAGGGTTGGCTCCAAAATGTTTTGTTTGAATAATATCAATACCTAAGTTTTTAGTATTTAAATCCTTAAGCCAAAGTTGTAATAATGGAGCCCCCAATACTTCCTTTGAAAAGCTAAAACTGTCTGCACCTGAGTCGTATACAGGCTCAGTATGCCCAAGATTATCGAGGTCGTAACGACTCGGACTAAGACCACCGATTTTAACCGATCCATTACCAGCCCTAAGACCCTTAGCGGTAATTTCAAAAATTTCAAAAAGTTCAGCCGAGTTACCTGCAAAGTAAGTTTCGGGTTCGTTACCAATTATGAAGACTACATCATCTCCGTATTTACTAAAAAATTTAGCCACTTCTTTCATAATTGAAGTCCAAGTATTACGTGCCAACGTAGCATTCTTTAGTGGTGCACATGAGAACATTGGCTGACCGTTTGGTATATTTTCTCCACTTATGACATCATGATTATAACCCTCCAGTTTGGATAAAAAGTTTGGTAGACTACAAGCAATAATGAGTTCAACTTTACTTCCA
>JABJPQ010000656.1 GCA_018663815.1 Halobacteriovoraceae bacterium
CCAGAAATAGCTAAAGAAACCGCTTCGTCCACCTCTAGAAGTTTAGCTGGAAGGTCAGCAGCTGAGCTCATTTCTCTTATCAAACTACTAATCTCCACGATTTTTACATACCCCCCTCGACTCTGTGTTGCCGAGGAAAACTGTTTTAGACCGTAGTAGTTTTTGTATTTATCAGCTAAAAGCAGACCATAAGCTACAACTCCGGGGCGAAATAAATCTTGTGCTTGATTGGACATGGCTTCACCCACGTTAATCCTTAATGTACCTTCTTGCTCGGTCACGCTTTCAGAGGGAGGAGTTAAAAGCTCACTATTTTTGTCAGAGCAACCCAAGGCTAAAAACAAAGCTGGTATTGCAAACAAGGAAAATATGAACCTTCCAAGAATCAATTTTTCCATTTTCTTCACCTAGCTTCAATCGGTTATTACTTTCAATAGTTAAACACTTTAAAATTCAAAAAGTTTCAAGTTTTTCAAACTAGAACGTATCCTACTGATTTAACTCTTTTTTTATATAAGTGAAGCAAGGTTAATGCCATAGCCTTGGCTCACCAAAAATCTAAGCACAATGAAATTTACTTCTACTAAAACAAAGTCATTTGAAGACCTTATTTCAGCCAGAAAAACATTTATCTGGCATCTCAATTATACCACTGAATGTGATATAATTATACACGTGGATGCTGATTATTAATTTCGAGGCTTAGAAAACTGCCCAATAATATGATACTAATGATCGGTAAAATCAAGGACTGAAAAATTGACTGCATTATTTGTTTTGTCTTGCACTTGAGCCGTCGTTAAAAAGTCGTATTCACCAGCAACATCGCCGACTGAAAAACCCGAAATCGTTAAGTTCCAGTAATTAGTTGTAAGTGTTGGATTAGAACCAAGAAGGTTTCCGATAAAACCACCAGTTGCATTACCTGTAGCAAAGTTTCTATTTAAAGAAATAACAAGACTTAAGCGCCCCGCAAAACCACCGAAATAACGGCTACCACCAATATTATTTCACCTGAGCTGTAAACATCTCCATGTGATTGAGACTAATCAACATCAGCACCGTAGACATCACCCACTCCAATATTGGTAGCAACGTCCTAACTAAAGCTCGCTCGCTTTTGAGTAATGGATAATTCAATCACACCAGCAGTTTGCATCGGCGCTGTTGATCCAGGACCAACTGAGAGGTACACCTTACTTGCCCCTGTAACTGAAAAACTGCTAGAGCTGATAGAAGAATAATCAGAAGAACTTATTTGAAAACTAAAGCCAGTTCCAGGTTGATCGATAGTAAGATTTGGAAAAGTGGCTACTCCATTTACTTCACTCACAGTTATAGAGTTTGTACCCGTCGCTAAAAAAATTAAAAATAGGTCAACCTGTTTAAATATTTGCATTAAGTCCCAATTTATCACTAAACTTATCGGGTACTTTAAAATCAATGTTTTAAGAATTCACAACGAATAAAATTTTAATAATTGTCCATAAATTCAGGCCATTAAGCTCTATTTGAGCACCTGAAATCTCTCCTCAATTTACAATGGAAATTAACTTTGGTACTAAGTAGCAAAATAATACGGAAGAGTTTAGGTTAAAGGATAAACCATGAGTGATATCAAAGAAGAAGTAGCATTAGCACTTGGACACATACCAACAGGGCTTTTTGTCATCTCTAGTATTACTGATAATATTCCCGATGCCTACCTCGCAAGTTGGATGCAGCAAATATCATTTGAACCTCTTTTGATTTCATTTGCTATAAAAAAAGATAGACCTGGCTACAACGGTGTTATATCTGGCAATCCTTTTACAATAAATATTGTTGCTGAAGAGAGCTCCCAATATATGCGACACTTCTGGAGCGGTTATGAAAAAAATCCGTTTTCTGAAATTAAGCACACTATTTCAAAAAATGGTGGTCTCATCATAACTGAGGCTCTCTCTACTATTGAGTGTAAATTCATTTCTAAGTCTAGTCCTGGTGATCATGAAATTATTGTGGCTGAGGTCTTTGCTAGTTATGTAAATAATGAAAGCTTTACTCCGAAGGTGCATACTAGGAAATCTGGCTTAAAGTATTAGAGAGACTTATAGAGACTTATAGAGACTGGAATTAGATGTCATAACTCGTAGTGTAACTATCAGTTATTATTGATAAATTAAGATGAAGAAGAATCTCCTGTTTGAGAACATTTA
>JABJPQ010000658.1 GCA_018663815.1 Halobacteriovoraceae bacterium
AGTGCTCCATCACTTGAAGGATACTTATTTCCTGAAACATATAAGTTCTCCCCTCAAACCCCAGCCAAGGAAGTTGTAAAGGCCATGCTCAAGCAGTTTAAACACCAAACTCGATTACTTGACCTTGCTCAAAGTCACCTCAATCCCCATGAAGTCGTTATACTTGCCTCTATCGTGGAAAAAGAAACTGGTGCAAAATGGGAGAGGCCAACCATTGCAGGAGTTTATTTAAATCGCCTAAGAAAAAAAATGCGTCTCCAAGCAGACCCAACAACAATCTATGGTATATGGAAAAATTACAACGGTAATTTACGTAAAAAACACCTCCTTAAAAAAACACCTTATAATACATATCGTATTAATGGCCTTCCCTTGGGACCAATTGCTAACCCATCTTTAGCCGCGATCAAAGCCGTGCTTGAGCCACAGGAGCATAGTCATATCTATTTTGTAAGTAAAAATGATGGAACCCACGTCTTTACTCCAACCTATAAAAAGCATCTAAAAGCGGTTGAATATTGGCAAAAAAATAGGCGAAATCGCAAAGGTAAAAGTTGGAGAGATCTTAAGCAAAAAAAATAAGCTTAAGGACAGTTTGCTGTTATATCTTCATAGTCATCAATAACGATATTTTCAAAAAGATTACCAGTGATCGTCAGGCTTACAAGTCTTTTAACATGTGCTCTATAAGGATTAAACTTAACCTCAAATGTCTTTGTACCTAAGTCTTCTAACAAGGATGAAGCTCGTAAATTTGCATTAAGTGTCGTTCTGAACACATAATGAGGAATATCATATTTGATAAGCCCATAGTTTCTGATCTTTCCTCTCCAAGTCTTAAACTCTTTAATCCAACGTTTTGATTTATAAATACATTTTGGTCGTGCTAAATGAAGTTCAAAAGCTGTTTTGTTATGGTTTGCTTTAAAAGCTAAATCCCACAAAAAATACTTTCCTTTTACTTCAAGGACATCCTCTTTTATTTCTTTCATTTTTTCTCGGTGGTGGCTCAATCCCTTTAATATCTCAGCACGCATAAAATCTAATTCTTCAACTGAAGTTTCAATCAAACAGTGCTTAGGAGTATCAACTTTATTTTTTAATTTCTGGCAAGAAAGATTAGAGAAATGATAATACCGGTCGAGCTCTTCAGTCATAATGGAGCTTGAGCCAAGGAAATCATAAATTCGCCCATCCATTTCTTGAGCAAATATTCCCACCAGCTTCCCTTCCCTAGTCAAGGGAGCCCCTTTATTATTTACTGTTAATTGACATGTCTTTGCCACAAACATAGGAGAATACTTATTTTGGCTAAATGGATTTAAATAAGTATTTAAAATAGGTTGGCAAATATCTTTTTTTAAAACTGAGATATTTTCTTCTAAAAGATCTACTTTCCAAGCAACTAATTGCTCATTATCTCTAACTCCATCTAAAGATATTTGTGCATGCTCTCTTTCAACCTTGGTATCCAGTTCAATGATGGCCACATCACCTTGCCACAGTGGTGGCTCCTTAGAAAGGTTAAGATCAACTTTTCTAATTTTCGTGCAACCAACTCTCAGCTCCAAGCTGGTAGCTGTCTTAGGAAAAATAGCACGTATATTTTCAGCACAATTATAACTTGGAATTCTTAAAGATCGAGGGATACAGCTTGCGCTCGTTAGAATTTCGTTTTCACTAATTAGGGTTCCAGTGCAAAACACAGTTTTATCATTGTGAAAGATTACAATTTTAGCGATATTATTAGGGCAAGAATCTACGTTCTCACAAACAAATTTTTGTTTTTTAATATATTCCCCGGGAGGAATTTGGCGAGCCCCTCGTTCACCTCTAGGAGCAGGATCTGATTTTTCAATATTTTTACCACAAGAGACACCAACCAAAATGATCAAGTATGGCGTAAAAACACTTAAAAAATTCATAAATTGCTTCATCTATTCAATATTATTCGTTTACCTACATAAATGCAAAGTAAGATTTAGATAATGCCTCGATTTAAGGGGGCAAAATCAAACAAATGCTTACAGTTTTATGCCTAGTATAAAGTTTTGTTGCACTAAACCGTAAAGAGACGGTAAAATATTGTGTACTGCATGGAATGCGGACATGATTTCTTTATTTTTCAGGAAGGAGAATTGCGATGAACAAAAAGAAAATTCAACACTTTAAAGAGAAACTACTTCACG